>JABUTU010000005.1 GCA_021443545.1 Marinilabiliaceae bacterium
AAGACAGCCTCAGCAGCAACAGCATCCACCTCATCTTTGATATAAGGCAAAGCACTACTCACAACAAGAGATGCTTTTCTTCCCTTCCAAACCGAATCGGGCAATGACTGAAAGGCTCCGCCTTGCATCTTAATCATCTCCATATAGCTCACCTCCTGAGCCGTTGACGACATGACAAGGGAAATAAAAAATAATGCAGAATATAAATATTTCAGCATATCACGAATAAAATGTTAATAAGCTTCTAACTGTATCGGGCGCAAAATTATAAATAATAATAACACAGAACAATGCAAAGTAAAAAAAAAAAAACGATTTCATATTAATTCGCCGTAACGCTCTCAAAATCAGAAATATTAACCTTCTCTTATTAACTCATTGTCCATCCTTTGTATCTTTTCATCAAAAAACATCCAGAAGTCAATAAAATCAAGGATGAGAATCTTCAAGAAAAAACATATCTTTGTAGTTGACTAATATTAAGTTGTCAATACGATTCAAATATCACAAATAATGAAACCTACACTTTTTGTACTTGCAGCTGGCATGGGTAGCCGCTATGGTGGTCTGAAACAACTCGATGGTCTTGGTCCAAACGGAGAGACGATTATGGACTACTCGGTTTTCGATGCCATGCGTGCTGGCTTTGGCAAGATAGTTTTCGTAATACGCAAGTCATTCGAAGATGACTTCCGCAGTAAAATCCTCTCAAAATATGAGAACCACATCCCTGTAGAACTCGTGTTTCAGGATATAATGGACCTCCCTGCTGGCTTCAAATGTCCTGAAGAACGCACGAAGCCTTGGGGAACGAACCATGCCGTCTTGATGGGTAAGAGCGTCATCAAAGAGCCTTTTGCTGTCATCAACGCCGATGACTTCTATGGTCGCGACAGCTTTGCCGTTCTTGGCAAATTCCTCTCAGAGATAAAGGAGGGCTCCAAGAATGACTACTGTATGGTCGGTTTCCGCGTCGGCAACACACTGAGTGAGAGCGGAACAGTCGCACGTGGCATCTGCTCGACCGATGATAACCGACTCCTCCAGACTGTTGTCGAAAGAACTGAGATAATGCGTGTTGATGGTCCCGTATGCTACAAAGACGAAGAAGGTAAATGGGTTGCTGTCGACGACAATACCCCTGTCTCTATGAATATGTGGGGCTTCACACCCGATTACTTCGACTACTCTACTGAGTATTTCATTGAGTTCCTGAAAGAGAATATCGAGAAACCAAAGGCAGAATACTACATTCCTCTTATGGTCAACAAACTCATAACAGAGGGGACTGCGACTGTTAAGGTTCTCGACACGACCAGCAAGTGGTTTGGTGTGACCTATGCTGCAGACAGGCAAGGTGTTGTTGACAAGATACAGCAACTCATTGATGCCGGCGAATACCCCAATAAACTATTTTAGAATATAACTTTCGACAGCAGGGGAATACCCCTGTTGCCGATTTCTATCTCCACTAACTATGCGTCACATATTCCTACTCACTATATTTCTATGCGTCTCACTCTTCTCTTCAGCAAAGAAGAGTGATATATGCGTTTTAAGCATATTCGATGAGATTAATAGCTCATCATGGGAGGTTACTAAGGGAGCCTTCGAAATGGCAGAGAGAGAGAAGGCGGATATCATTATTCTCCACATCAACACCTATGGAGGGGAGCTTGTCTATGCCGATTCAATCAGAACTCGCATCTTGAACAGCAGGATTCCCGTGTACGCATTCATCGATAATAACGCAGCATCAGCAGGAGCGCTCATCAGCATTGCCTGTGACTCAATATATATGCGTTCTGGAGGTAGCATAGGTGCTGCAACTGTTGTAGACCAACAGGGGACAAAGCAGATGGACAAATACCAGTCGTACATGCGTTCGATGATGCGTTCGACAGCAGAGACAAATGGTCGCGACCCTCGCGTGGCTGAAGCGATGGTTGACGAAGCGATACAGATAGAGGGTCTGATTGACTCGTTACACATCCTGACCCTGACCTCGGACGAGGCTATAGCCAACGGATATTGCGAAGGCAAGGCAGAAAAAATTGACGACGTAGCCCAGAGAGTATGCACAACTGGCTATACAATAAAAGAGTATCAACCTACGACACTCGTCATGACTAAGGGCTTTCTTGGTTCGACAGTATTGCGTGGCATTCTGATTCTCTTAATATTAGGAGGTATATACTTTGAATTGCAGACGCCTGGCATTGGATTCCCTATTTGTGTATCTATTGTCGCTGCAATTCTCTATTTTGCTCCTCTATACATCGATGGTTTGGCGGCGAACTGGGAGATATTGCTATTCATCATTGGATTAATCCTTCTCGCCCTTGAGATTCTCGTCATACCTGGCTTCGGCATTGCAGGCATATCAGGCATTGTCTTCATGTTTGTCAGTCTTACTACTGCCCTACTGAACAACGACTCCCTCGACTTCTCTAATGTATCGAGCGATGATATTGCAACTTCACTCACATTGGTCAGTCTATCAATCATTATAGCCATTATTGCATGTATCATTCTTGCCCATTACTTCTTCTCGCAACGCGCCATCGACCGCAAGTCGTTAATGGTTCTCTCGACAACCCAGAAGAGCGAAGATGGCTATGTCGGAACAGATGAAAAGGTAAACGATAGCCTAATAGGTCAGACAGGCACTGCACTAACCGACCTGCGTCCGAGCGGAAAAGTTGATGTTAACGGAATCTCATATGATGCCATGGCAGAACGCGAACTGATACGTCGAGGAACTACCGTTACGGTCGTCTCTATAAGCACATCGCAGGTTGTTGTGCGAACCTCATCGCATTCATAACTTCAAGGAGATAACGAGTGATGATGAGATATCTGGCAATTATTCTTCTTATCATTGTTGGCATCGCATCATATGCGGCGCCAAAACAGCCTAAGACGCTATTTAGGACCGAGAAATACCTGTGTTTCATTAAGAAATATCATGTCTTGGCAAATGACACAAATGTGATGCACGGAAGATATCAGTTGTGTTACAGAGGGAAAGATATAGAGAGTGGGAGTTATGACCGAGGACGACGCATCGGAGTATGGAAATTCTACAACAATGCCAACGATAATTATGTCATGGAGCTCACCTACGACTATAGCCGGAGGAAACCTCTCAAGATACAACCACACATAGTAGGCACATACGACACAAAAAACTACCCCTCAATTTTTTTGGGATCTCCACTATTGCCAAGCTACTTTATTTCGGCTCATGCAACCTACCCTGAAGAAGTGCACGGTGAGGACCTCAACAAAAAGGTTGTCATAGCCTTGCACATCAATTCGTCGGGAAAAATGACAGGTTACCACTATATAAAGGAGTCGACTCCTGACATAAACAAATCGATAACACACGCCTTAGAGAAGATTCCCAAGGATTGGGAATGGTTGCCTGCAAGGAAGAATGGGATTAACGTAGCTTCGGACTATATTATAACAATCATCGTTGAAGCGGTTGTCTGACAAGAGGTTAACTCCTTCACGAAAAGACTAAAAGCAGCGACTCATTTTTACGAACAAAAAACTACCTCAAAAGGTTAAAAACTATTAAAAACATATTAACTTTGCGTTTCAAAATAGTTGCTCCCATGTCGTAATTCTATACGTCAGAAAAGGAGATTATTGTTCATAATAGCATAAACGAGGTTAACATGTCAAAGAAGATACTTGTGTTACTGGCAGATGGCTTTGAGGAGACAGAAGCGCTCTCCCCCACCGACGTACTGCGTCGCTCTGCACCCAACGAAGTCACGTTAGTCAGCATCAAACCAAACGACGCATCCGTAACATCATCACATAAAATTACAATTATCGCCGACTCAACTATTGACCAGATTTCAGCTTCCGAATATGATGCGGTAATACTACCAGGAGGAATGCCTGGGACACTGAATCTTAACTCTTCACAAGCCGTTCTCGACATAGTCCAACAAGCATATAGTGAGGGCAAAATAGTGGCTGCCATATGTGCTGCCCCAATGATACTTGGAGGTTTGGGAATTCTTGCAGACAGAAAAGCTACATGCTTTCCAGGCTTTGAACAATATCTTACGGGCGCAACACACATTCGTCAACACGTGGTACGTGATGGGAATGTGATAACAGGAGTAGGTGCTGGCGCATCCATTCTCTTTGGCTTAGAGATTCTGAAAGCTCTGGATGGAGAGGAGAGAGCCGATAAGATAGCCCACGACATACAGTTAATTCTTTAAACGCAGATGAACAGAAGAATTATACTCTTATTAACAGGTCTTATCTTGTTGACTTTAGAAAGTTGCAATCTCTTCTTTCACAAGGCCGACAAGAAGAACTCCGACTTAGTAGGTATCATACCACTTCAGGATAATGACAAAGGTGTCTATGCAATGGAGGCACGTTATTCGAAATGGCCTAATCCCGACACACTTATTATCTACATTGATGGGACACGCTTCAAAGTATCTTCAAACGGCAAAGTATTCAATACTGATGGTACTATCAGGTTTACAATAGACAATAAATACCCACTTGACCAACTCTATTTTGCGCAACGGCAGGATGACCTTTTCGTCTTCTACACAGATGTTGACAAGACTGGTTCTGGTTCGTACGCCAAACGGATAAATGTTAAAACTGGCAAGACGATATGGGAGAAACAAATTGAAGGCTTCTCTTTCTCTAAACCACTGCTTCGAGGTCAATTTGCCTATATAGGTACGATAGGTTTCATTGGAAAAATGAAACTCAACAATGGTTCTTTCGATTGGAGATACTCTAATTTGGGGAACAAAGGGCGTTTCAACCACTTCCGCGACATAGACTTTCCGACCTCCCGGGAGGTTCGCTTCATTGCGCCTCACCCATTCTCCATGCATAGCGACACTGTCGTTATCAGTGACCTCACTGGAGAAATCATAAGCATGAACTAAATACCCTTAGCAGATGAATATAATAGTTAACGACGAACAGATTACATTCGATGGACAGACAATAAGCGATCTTACCAAGCAGCTGAACCTGCCTGAAGCGGGAGTTGCTATAGCCATTGATTCCGTCATAATTTCGCGAGAGCAATGGGCATCATATCAATTGAATGAGGGCAGCAACCTTCTGATAATAAAGGCTGCCTGCGGAGGATAAGAGAGATGATTTCTTCAGAGAATATAAACTCTATGCGGCTACAGTTCATAAGTCATGAAAATAGCCGCTTTTCTTATGTCGAGGGGTGCATAAAGGCCCTTGAAGGTGGGTGTCGCTGGATACAACTTCGGATGAAAGAGTCCACACCAGACGACATTGCTCACAATGCTGAAATTCTGCTTCCTTACGCCAAAGAATACGAAGCAGTCTTAATCATTGACGACCACGTCGATGTATGCAAGCGTGTTGGTGCACATGGTGTTCACTTGGGGAAAAACGACATGTCACCGGAAGAGGCCCGCAAGATACTTGGTGACAGTAAAATAATAGGTGGCACGTGCAACACATTTGATGACATATTACGGATAGACAAATTTGTCGATTACATAGGTTGTGGACCATTTCGCTATACTTCGACAAAGAAGAATCTTGCACCTCTACTTGGGCTTGATGGTTATAGAGAACTCGTTTGGAAATGCAGGTCACAGAGTATCAACATACCGATAGTAGCCATAGGAGGCATTACCATCAATGACGTAGAAGATATAATCAATGCAGGAGCTAATGGCATAGCAATATCAGGAGAGATTCTAAATGCTGACGACCCAAAAGAAATGACACGTCGATTTGCAGATAAGCTTCTATAAGAAAAACACGTACAACAAACCTAAAATTCTATAAATTTTACTCTTACTCAAATAGTTCGAAGTTGTCGTGTCCAAATAATTAATATTTTTGCGACACTAATAAAAAACGAGAAGTATCAAAAAACATGATTTATTCAACTCTCACTGCAGAAGAGGCAGCAGCCCTCATTAAAGATGGCGATGTAGTAGGCATCGGTGGTTTCTCATCAGTAGGAACGGCAAAAGCTGTTCCAGCAGCTCTTGCAAAACGAGCTGAAATGCTCCATGCGAATGGCGAGTCATTTCAGGTTGGGTTAATCACAGGAGGTTCTACAGGCGACCAGATAGATGGTGCCCTGTCACGTGCCAAAGCAGTGAAGTTCCGCACACCTTTCCAGTCGCATAAGGACATGCGTAATGCCATTAATGCTGGAGAGGTTCATTATTTTGATATGCATCTTTCTCACGTTGCACAGGATTTACGATATGGGTTCCTCGGCAACATTGATGTGGCTCTTATCGAGGCTGCAGACATAACAGACGACGGTGAAATTGTTTTGACAACATCCGTAGGTATAACTCCCACTATTGCCAAAAGTGCCAATAAGATTATAATTGAGTTGAATACTCATCACCCTGCAAGCATTCTTGGAATGCATGACCTCTACGAGCCTGCCAATCCGCCATACAGAAGAGAGATTCCAATCTACACTTCATCAGATCGTATCGGAACTGCCACTCTTAAGGTTGACAAGTCTAAGGTGCTTGGCGTAGTTTTGACAGATATGCCCGATGGCATAGCAGCATTCACACCCGTTGATGCTGTCACGGCTAAGATTGGACAGAATGTAGCAGATTTCCTACTTTCAGAACTCAAGATAGGCCGAATTCCTAAAGAGTTCCTTCCTCTACAAAGTGGCGTAGGAAATATCGCAAATGCAGTTCTTGGTTCTCTCGGCGAATGCCAAGATATACCAGCCTTCACCATGTTCACAGAGGTTATCCAAAATTCTGTTATCAGTTTGATGGAGAAGGGCCGCATATCATTCGCATCAGGCTCTTCACTGACACTCTCTGATGAAGTTCTTCAGACTGTATATAACGACTACTCGTTCTATGGACCTAAACTCATGCTTCGTCCGCAAGAGATTACAAACCATCCAGAGTTGTCGCGACGACTTGGTGTCATAGCTATAAATACGGCACTTGAGGCTGACATCTTTGGCAATGTCAATTCAACGAATGTTCTTGGCCAAAAGATGATGAATGGACTCGGAGGTTCGGCAGACTTTGCGCGCAACGCATACCTGTCAATCTTCACATGTCCTTCCGTTGCTAAGAAGGGGGTTATATCTGCTATTGTCCCGATGGTATCACATCTCGACTCGTCTGAACACTCTGTCAAGATTCTTGTCACAGAACAAGGCGTGGCAGACCTTAGAGCAAAATCACCTCTTCAGAAGGCACAGACAATCATAGAGAATTGCGTACATCCAGAATACAAGGAACTACTTTGGGATTACCTAAAGATACAGATGGGTAAATGCCACACACCAATGGCACTCACAAAGGCACTCCAGATGCATATCGCCTTCGAAGAGACAGGCGACATGAGAAATGCCAAGTTCTGAGTAAAAGCCCCCTAACTCATAAAAAACCTCACATGAAATCTTTCAAGTGAGGTTTTTATTTGTCTATCGAAAAAAGTAGTTGTATTTTTGCTATACAGTTACAGACACTGACACCTTTCAACATTATGAGAATCCTTACAACACTGCTCATGACAATGAGTTTGGCAAATGTCACTATCTGGGCGCAGAATAACGACATTATGCTCAATGCATCTTCCGATAGCAAACCGAGAGAAATCTCTCTTGGTCTGCCTACTAATTCATATTCCGCAGTACAGATTTTTGAAGACGGCCTACCCGTATCGTATTATAAATACCAGCTGTTCCCATACAAATCTTGGCATGGAGGAGTCAGTGCTCTCACCCCAGGAAAGATGAATCCTATGGAGACATCCTTAAGATATGGCGAAATAAACACCTTCATTGATAGTTATAACAAGTACTACTCCGATTCCATAAATACAACTTTGGCTTACACAGCAGGCACTTTCGGTCAGCACAAAATCGACTTTAACATATCTGGCTCAATTCCTAATGCCAAAATAGGATTCTCACTCAGCACTTTTCAGAATATTGACCCTGGCTCTAACCATATAAAATACCCCAAATACAAAGATAGACACCAGTTCTACAAAGGTGTTTTTTCTAAGGTATTCACAGAAAATAAAGGCTACCTATCACTGACATACCAGCACGTTGATTACATTAGCGTCGCTGAAAACTATGGGCCTTTTATCTTTGTAGGAGATGGAAGTGTCAAACAGATAGATGGATTCGACTTAGGAAGAGATTGCTACCTGCCAGACTTTAAGTATGTCACTATTCATGACTTTTTGAACGGAGAGATTAAAAAGAAGGATATCAAGGATAGTAACAGAGACAAAACTAACCACATCTCACTATACCTGAAGTACATAATAAACAATAAGACTACCCTCTCGGTACGCAGTCGATATAAAAATGGTACCTCCAACCGAGAGGCTCACAACCTCGGCAGCATTATAAACGTCACTGAAAAAGATGGTTATACCAAGACAAACAAGCAGCCTTATACAGGCTTAGTTCAGCTGAGAGCGCTGAATCATTACGAGTCGACAGACAAAGCATGGATGAACAACGCTGAAATGCAGTTTAAGGGAGAAAAAAACTTGCTACTTACAGGCTTCGATTACCACTTCAACAGAACTCACGTCGTCGGTTCTTCTACCAATTATGCTCATGAAGTCACAAGAAACCCCCATATTCTCTTCCGCAATGGTGAAGACTTCTACAACTTCAACACATCAGGAGAGTACTACGAGGGAGATGAAAACAAATTTGCCCTCTATGTTAAGGACGATATGTACCTATTCAGCAGGTTATCACTTGAATCATTTTTCAGAAGTGAGGTTAAAACCATGAATGGTAAGTCTGCAAATAACAAAGATGATAACGACCATACAAACGACAGAGTCGCTGGTTTCAATCTCTCAAAAGGAAGAATAACGAAGTTTGACGAAACATTCATCAATGGAGCCATTGGCTTTAATCTCAATCTCAAACTTACAGAAGGTCTTTCATTCAGAGGCGAAGGTATAATAACGAAAGCCAACAACAGCACATTTGACTATGGTGGATATAAGAAACCAGATACAGACCCTTCATACACTAAATTCTTACAGATGGGATTCGCCTTCTCTCGAAAGAAAATTAACATTGTATCACAACTTGTATATATATCACAGGATAACCAGACAAGCCGTACTATGTTTCAGCATGAATTGACAACGAGTGTTGGTGAGAACATGGCAGGTTATAAGGAGACAGTTATGAAACCAGTGAAATATGGCATTCAATCGATTGGTTGGACAACAGACGCAATCATTAATATCTCTGGTTTTTCCCTTCACAGCCAAGTGATAATACGCAACCCTCAATATAAAGATTTCATCTTCTCACCGACATTTAGTGACGGAGTCACTGAGCATTATGATTTCAGCAACAATAATGTCACTAACCTGCACAAAGTTGAGATAGCACTTGATCCTTCTTACACTGTGAGCAACTGGCACTTCTGGCTCAGTGGTCGATACATCAGCAAACAGTACATCAACAAGACGAACTCCCTCTATTTCAAGGAACGAATTGAGACTTTTGGTGGCGTAGACTATCAGATAAAGAATAACTACGGGACCGTAAGTCTCAATGTCATAAACATCCTCAACCAAAAAGGTGCGAGTGGAGCTATCAGTGCAGCCGATCTTATCGAAGAGACTTCAGGATACCACAACTACCAAATGGCGGGAACATTTATTCGTCCTTTCACTGTTGAATTATCATTAAAACTAAGCCTTTAGAGCTCACGAACGACTAAAGGCGAAGCGCAATCCAAGATAGAACTTACGACTCATCAGAGGACCCCATATCATCGTTCCATCATAATACTCACTCATAGGTTTATCTGCCGCAATAATGGCATTATCCTGCATATAATTACCTACATTTTCACACCCAGCATATAAGCTCCAGTTGTTGAACCATTTAGTCATCTGAACATTACATATCCTATATGACCCAAAGGTGTTTCCTCGTTTGTATTCATCGGGATTACCATCTGTTGTTGGCACCCTGCCACCTCCATTAAGTTGCATATTGACATCAAACTGCCACGTCTTGTGAGGGGTCTGGTACGACAAAGATATAAGAGCTTTGTATCTACTTGACAATGGACGCTGACGCATCTCACCCCCAAGCTCTTGATAAGCCTCATTCCAACGCCATGCTGCTGTTACATCCAATCCTCGCCAGCGGTACACAGCCTCAATCTGAAACGTATTTGCATACGAACGAGACAAGGCACTATGAGCCCACACTTCACGCGGAGATATATCCGTATCGAGAAGTAACTGACGACTGAACATTGTGCGGAAATACTCTATTGTTGCAGAGAGCCCGCTATTTCCAAAAGTCTGTTGAAGACTTCCCCCGACATTCCACGCTCTCTCCTGGCTATAGACATCCTCCTCATTATAAGACCACTTACGAGCTGACGAGAGCATATAGTTATTCTCCGCAAACAATGCCGTTGTTCGACTTCCAACACCCACACCACCTCTGATTATAGTAAACTGACATGGCGCATAGCGGATATTCAGTCGTGGGGTAACAAACGCCTTAAACTCCGTGTCGTAATCAGCACGGAGCCCAGCTATCATCGTCAATACATCGTCGCAGTTGTATGTATATTGAGCATATAGACCAATAGCTATATCATTCAAGGAATAGAAAGAAGAACCTCTACTGGCGTCAAAGGAGATACGTTCATCAAAAAAATCGCCTTGCGATGATAATCCACAGTCAAAAATATGCTGGTCTTCATTCCAACCTTTACGCATCAGGATATTCAAATAATAGCTATCCTGCTGGCCATCATATTCCCTTCTGCCAAAAAAAGATGACTGTTTATGGTATATGTAAGAAGCCTGAATACCAAGGCTCAGATCATCTTCGAAAGAGAAACCATTTTTTAGCCAGCTCTCCACCCTTTGGGTCTTTATGTATACCCCATATTTTGTTGTATCAATCACACTCCCCTCAAAATCCATTTCACCTCCACGTCGCTCCTCATTCATTGTCTTTACAACAATTTGACCTGTATAGTTATCGCGATGAAAGTTCCATCTATTCAATAAACTAAGCTGCCTGGTCTGAGGCTCGTCACGGAAGTTATCACCATTCTCATCAAGAGAGGTAAAATCCTTAGATGCTGAGACAATCAAAGCTGTTGAAACTCCATGACCCAATGGTATTGCCGTCGATGCATTCACCTCACCCCGACCCGCTGTTGAACCAAATAGACTAACCGAAAAGCGTTCGTCAGAGACCGGTTTCTTGTATTCATAATTAATCTGCCCCGTAAAGGCTTCAAAACCATTTACAACGGTACCAACACCTTTGGATATCGAGATGCCATCCATCCAGCTACCTGGCACATAACTAAGTCCGAACGGAGCTGCTATACCTCTAAGATTTGGGATATTCTCGCTGAGCATCTGCACATAACGACCTGACAAACCAAGCAATTGGATTGTACGTGCACCTGTTGTAGCATCAGCATAATTAACATCAACAGAGGCATTGGTCTCAAAACTCTCCCCTAAGTTACAACATGGAGCCTTACACAATTCATCTTTCCCTAAATCCTGTGTCAGAGCTGGCGAGTGTCTATTCATAGAAGAGCTCATCTTACGCTGTGCGATTGTGACCTCATCCAATTGCTCAGGAATAAGAACCACACGTATATTATTACCATCAGCAACGGAATTTATGTCCACCGTATGAGATATAAAACCGACATACTTAATGAGCAGTTTAGACGTTTGTTGATTTGCAGAGATTGAAAACGAACCATCAAAATCCGTTGTTGTCCCTTGTTGAGTCCCCTCCCATACGACCAAAGCTGAATAGAGAGGCTCAGTCTGTGTCGTGTCAGCAGCATCTGCACCCAAGACGACACCACGATATGTCTGAGCAAATCCCACTAACGACCAAGCCAGACATAGCACCAAAATAAAAAATATTTTCATTGATTATAATAGCATTAATAGTGACAAAAGAGTTGATTAGACTATTTGACAACTATACATGCTAACATCTCATGACACACAATAAAGCGCACGACTTATTTGAAGTGCGAACTGCAAAAGAGGGCGAACTGACATCATCTTTTATGCCAGATATGTCATAATCACTAAAGACAAAAGTTTTAAGAACTAACAAATCAAGCAGAACTGGCTTTACGAGTGACCCATTACAGAGAACAATATCCCCAATTATATCAGAACATATAAAATTTGAATATCTATGGCAACATCCATCCCCTTCAGAGATAACTGTTTGCAAAAGAGCCTCATCATCGCAATCGCAATGCTCCTCATGACCATCACAACATGAATCATCTTCATTTAGACAAAATGCGATAGATTCAATAACGACATCTTCATGCACATCTCCTGTCAAACTGCAGAAATGGCTTACGATAACGATGCCACACTGAGAAACAAGAATAGATATTAACAGAACGAAAGAAAGCATAAGTTTACACTTCTGCCTTGCTTCGTAACATAATATCTTCAAAAGTCTTTTACGCATCGTTGTGCGAAGTTAATACAAAGCTCAGCAAAAACAAAAAAGGCTGAAGAATAATCTTCAGCCTTGGTACTCGATAGGAGAATCGAACTCCTATTTAGAGAATGAGAATCTCTCGTCCTAACCGTTAGACGAATCGAGCTTCGTTCCAACGTCGTTTTGACATTGCAAAGGTAGACACATTTTTCTTATCTACAATAGAAAGTGCCAATTTTTTTCTCATTTTTTCTCTTCATCTTAGGAAGTGCCTTATTTTG
This sequence comes from Marinilabiliaceae bacterium, assembly GCA_021443545.1. Lineage (GTDB taxonomy): Bacteria > Bacteroidota > Bacteroidia > Bacteroidales > Marinilabiliaceae > W3P20-009. Next base: position 12,796 of record JABUTU010000005.1, read on the forward strand.
AGCTATCTTTGCATATCAGAAAAAACATTTTTTCTCTATTTATGACCGAAAAAGCCTTTCTTCCTACATCAAAACGAGAGATTGAGGAGCTTGGATGGGACGAATTGGACGTTATCATCTTCTCAGGAGATGCCTATATCGACCATCCCTCTATGGCAGCTGCTGTAATCGGTCGCACAATAGAGGCATCGGGGCTACGAGTTGCCATTGTGCCTCAACCCAACTGGCGTGATGACTTAAGAGATTTCAAGAAACTGGGTCGCCCAAGACTCTTTTTCGCTGTATCTCCGGGAGCCATGGACTCAATGGTCAATCACTACACAGCGGCACGCCGTCGTCGTTCAGATGATGCCTATACGCCAGGTGGCAGGTCGGGAGCCCGACCAGACTACCCCTCAATAGTATACACTAAAATTCTAAAGCAATTGTTCCCAGAGATTCCAGTCATAGTTGGGGGCATAGAGGCATCACTAAGACGTGTTACACATTACGACTACTGGCAGGACAAGCTGCGGCCATCAATAATAGTTGAATCTGGGGCAGATATGCTTATATGGGGAATGGGAGAACGGCCTATGACTGAGATATGCCAACTGATGAAACGAGGCGTCCCATTCTCATCACTCACTACTGTGCGGCAAACAGTTATCCTTCGTCCCGTTTCAGACCCTCTGCCAAAGAACAAAAACTGGGAGACTATAGCTTTAGCAAGTCATGAAGAGTGTCTCGCCGACAAAGCCAAGTATGCACACAATTTCCGCATTGTAGAGGAGCAGAGCAACTTGTTTGACACAGCGGCCAGATTAACACAACAAGTAGTAGATAAGATTGTGATTATCAATCCTCAATATAATCCGCCAACACAGAAAGAGGTGGATTTTGGCTTCGACCTACCTTACACACGATTACCTCATCCCCGTTACAAAGGGAAAGGCGATATTCCTGCCTACGAGATGATTAAGCACTCTGTATGCATCCACCGCGGATGCTTCGGAGGATGTGCCTTCTGCACCATATCAGCCCATCAAGGCAAATTCATCTCATCACGTTCTGAAACGTCCATACTTAAAGAGATTGAAGAGATAACAAAGCTACCATCATGGCGTGGGTCACTTAGCGACTTAGGAGGACCGAGTGCCAATATGTATGGATTAGGAGGAAAAGACCTTTCACGCTGCAAAATCTGTCGTCGTCCTTCTTGTATAGCTCCGTCTATATGTCCGAATCTCAACACAGACCACTCCCGACTTCTTAATCTGTATAAACAAGCATCTCAGATTCCAAGTGTCAAACATATATTCATTGGCAGTGGCGTACGCTACGATATGCTTTTGAACGACAAAGCAACAGAGGAGGAGAGAATCAGTCATTCACGCTACACCGAAGAGCTTATAGCCCATCATGTTTCTGGGCGACTAAAAGTGGCTCCAGAGCATACAGAAGATGGGGTTTTGAGCATTATGCGCAAACCCTCATTCTCGTTGTTTCATAGATTCAAGAAGGTATTCGACGATATCAATCGAAAATACAACCTCCGACAGCAAATTATTCCTTATTTCATCTCTTCACATCCTGGATGCACCGATGCCGACATGGCAGAACTTGCTCTCAAAACCAAAGAGCTCGACTTTCATCTTGAACAAGTTCAGGACTTTACACCTACACCTATGACTGTAGCGACAGAGACTTATTACTCTGGAATGCACCCATATACGCTCAAGCCTGTCTACACAGCAAAGAGTCCTGAGCAGAAACAACGCCAGCGTATGTTTTTCTTCTGGTACAAGCAGGAATACAGAATACCTATCATACAAGCGCTTAAGAAAATAGGCAAACAGGCTCTTGCCGAAAAACTATTCCGCAGATAGTTCTATTCAATCCCAGTTTTCGAAAAATAATCAGCTCTAATAAGTCGCTCGGACAATTCGTATGCTTGTTCTTGCGAAATCACCCTATTCTGTCGTTCTTCAGCATCTCTCAAATCGACACCGACACCCTTATATCTATAATCGTTATGTCCAATGACACTCAGAATAGTAGGGAACATATCCATCTGATAACATAATGAATCGTAATACTCAGTTGCGCTGAAATCGGGACTATAAATCATAAATGGAAGATAATTCTCACTGCTTTTCCCTTGCTCGGTACGATATCTTGAGAATTGTTCATGATAATCAATTCTATCCAAAATTGTATGATCTCCTGTTATAACAACTACTGTATTCTCAAAATACTTCGACTTAACGAATTCACTCCAGAATACCCCCATACATGAATCTGTATAGTTAAAGACATTTATATAATCTATAACAGATTTGTATTCAGATGAATGGACATTACAAAAATCGTTTTCAACGATATTAAAAGGCGCATGGGTCGAGATAGTCAATGTTTGAATACAGAAATTATCGCACATTCTGTCCATTGTCTTCAAGAGAGTTCTGACCACATCCTTATCGTCCCAAACTTTATCAGTAATCTCAACAGGAGCTTGTCCTTCATAACCATATCTCTTGGTCATCTTCCTCTGATTCCACACCTCATCTTCTGACGTTATAATCCATCGGCATGGATAGTAATGAGCTATATTAGGATAGACATTAAAAGGGTATTCTGTCACAGTGAATCCCGAAAAAATCGGCAGAAGTCCTGTATTCATCGTCAATTGTCCGTCACTTGACATTCCATCTCGGATTTGGCTCTTCATCTTATCCGCAAAAAAGATTTTGTCACTATGAGCAATAGCATAGAGATTAGGACATATATCTGGAGTTTCAATGAGCCAACTCTCAAAAGACTCCACAAGGAAGATAATGATATTCTTAGCCTTCAAAGATGTAGCATTGGGTTTGTCTCTGAATATGTACTTCATCAATTTACCCTTTTCTATCTCCGGAGGCAACTCTGATTGGGCTTTTACCGATGCTTTATCCTCTATAAGGAACTGAAGGAATCTCGACATGACGGAATAGCGTTCCACATACTTTCTCTTAGACTGAACACCACAATACCACGGATCATCTGGGAATCTTGCCGCATTTATTTTAATATCTGCAATAGGGTTTAATACATGCATATATGTCATGCCCGCCTCTTCCAACTTCTCTTTTTCACTCTGTGGGCAACTTTTTATGTCTATATATATTGTACAAGCGGTCATAAGATAGTATAATACCAACACTCTCAACCACAACCGTTTCGACAAACATCCGCGCACAAAGAGCGAAACCAGAACAACCAACAAAGAAGAAGCTGGTAATAGTAACCACCATATATCAACTATATCAGCAACACTTGACTCAAAGCCCTTCAGATTGGATAGATACATAACTGCACTTCTGTCGAAGAAGTCGGCGTAAAATCTATGATATGTCAGATTAGAGAATACCCATATATCGACCATAAGCAGCATTAGCCAGACAAACCATCTTCGCCTAATCAACAACACTATGGAGGTCAAGAGTAATGGCGCCAGTAATTTTCTTGACCAGAAAGCAGAGGCATTCTCGCCAAGCATCATCTCGTCATAGCAGAAGAAGTGGAATGCAATATTCTTGAAAACCAATGTCAGGAATATAGTTATCAGATAGACTATATTTACAAATAACGACCGCCTCTTATTCATCTACTATGCGTTCAAAATAAGAGGATGCATCAATCATCGTCGACACATCCTCATTATATTACAATATTATAATACTACGATTGCTATGACAAGTATCAACAAATTATTTTATCAGACACTTGCCAGACATCTCCTTTGGCTGTTCGAGCCCCATTATGTGGAGTATTGACGGAGCAACATCCGCCAACACACCATTCTCCACCTTAGCACTCTTATTTGCTGTCACATAGACAAAAGGTACAGGATTAAGAGAGTGCGCGGTGTTAGGAGTTCCGTCTGCATTTATAGCGCGGTCAGCATTACCATGGTCTGCTATTATTATGACCTCGTAGTCATTGCGCTTTGCAGCCTCAACAGTATCCTTAACACACTCATCGATAGCCTTGACAGCCTTCTCGATAGCTTCGTATACTCCAGTATGGCCCACCATATCGCCATTAGCGTAGTTGACAACGATAAAATCGAACTTCTTAGTGTCGATTGCTTTGACGAGGCTATCTTTAACCTCGTAAGCCGACATCTCAGGCTTGAGGTCGTACGTAGCCACCTTAGGAGAAGGGATAAGGATTCGCTCCTCACCTGGAAATTCAGCCTCACGACCACCATTCAGGAAGAATGTCACGTGCGCGAACTTCTCCGTCTCAGCCGTATGCAACTGCTTTAGTCCTTTATTTGAGATATACTCTGCGAGAGTATTCTCGACATTCTCCTTAGGGAAAAGAATATGAACACCCGTAAAAGAGGCATCATAAGGGGTCATACAGTAATACTGTAGATTCTTTATTGTGCTCATACCCTGCTCAGGCATATCCTGCTGTGTAAGGACTATGGTAAGCTCTTTGGCACGGTCGTTTCGATAGTTGAAGAATATTACTACATCGCCCTCCTTAATTGTTCCGTCGACATTTGCATTAGATATTGGCTTGATAAATTCATCCGTTACACCTTCGTCGTACGACTCCTGCATAGCTTTAACTATGTCGGCAGCCTTCTTACCCACACCTTTAACGATAAGGTCATAAGCCTCCTTGACACGTTCCCAACGCTTATCTCGGTCCATAGCGTAGAAACGTCCAACGATAGAGGCAATAATACCAGCCGACTTCTGTGTGTGTGCTGACAACTCCTCTATAAAACCCTTACCGCTCTTTGGATCCGTGTCGCGACCATCCATAAAACAATGGATGAAAGTATTCTTTATGCCATATTCCTTAGAGATATCGCAAAGTTTAAACAGATGATCAAGTGAAGAGTGTACACCACCATTAGATGTCAAACCCATGAAATGAACACTCTTTCCACTCTTCTGAGCGTAAGAAAATGCATTCACTATCTCAGGATTCTTCATTATTGAATTATCACGGCACGCCATATTGATTTTAACCAAGTCCTGGTAAACAATGCGGCCAGCACCGATGTTAAGGTGACCTACTTCCGAATTACCCATCTGTCCATCTGGGAGACCAACATTCTCACCCGATGCCTGAAGCTGTGAGTTTGGATACTCTGCAATAAGAGAATCCCAATAAGGAGTTGGAGTAGAGAATATTACATCATCTTTCTTCTGATCACCGATTCCCCATCCATCGAGAATCATAAGCAACGCTTTCTTTGCCATTTTTTATCTGAATTATTTTGTCTTGTCTTATGGTGCAAAGATAGTTACTATTTGGGAACTAATATTATTCCAATAGTTTAAAATTACTTAACCCCACTCATTAGCTCATTAATGGAATATATCACTTTACACCACACACTTTTTTAATTTCATTGAGTTTATTCAAAGCTTCGAGGGGGGTCAGATTATTGATATCTATTCCAGCAATCTCATCGCGCACCTGTTTGAGCACTGGGTCATCAAGCTGAAATATACTCATCTGATAACCCGTCTCAATATTATCTCCTGACAACTTATTGCAGCTCGGAGAGTTATTCTTAGAATCATCAGACTTTGCTTTCATATTTGCATCGTTGCGCTGAGCTTCGAGTTGCTCAAGCACCTGCTGAGCCCTCGCTACAACCTGCCTTGGCATACCCGCCAGCTTAGCCACATGAATACCAAATGAATGAGCTGAGCCTCCACGTGCAAGCTTTCGCATAAAGATTACTTTACCGTTTATCTCCTTCACTGAGACATTGTAATTCTTGATACGGCTGAACTGTCGCTCCATTTCATTCAATTCATGATAGTGAGTAGCGAATAATGTTTTAGCCTGCGCTGATGGCACACTATGCAGATACTCCACAATGGACCACGCAAGAGATATACCATCGTATGTTGACGTGCCTCGTCCCAGTTCATCAAAAAGAACTAAGCTTCTTGGTGTCACATTATTCAGGATATTAGCAGCTTCCGTCATCTCCACCATAAAAGTAGACTCTCCAGCCGAGATGTTATCACTTGCCCCGACCCTTGTAAATATCTTATCAACGATTCCGATTCGAGCCTCTTTAGCTGGAACGAATGAACCAATCTGGGCCATAAGAACAATGAGTGCGGTCTGACGAAGCAAAGCACTCTTACCTGCCATGTTTGGTCCTGTTACAATTATAATCTGTTGCTCATTAGTATCAACATGAAGGCTATTCGAGATATATGGTTCCCCCTCTGGTAGAAGACGTTCAATCACAGGATGACGACCTTCTACAATATCCAGTTCGTCAGAGTCGAGAATCTCAGGACAATGATAATCATATTCTGTTGCTATACCTGCAAATGACTGAAGCACATCCAGCTCCGACAGGATTGCGGCATCTGCTTGAATCTGTGCAATATAAGGTTGCAGATCCAATATGATACGATTAAATATTTCTGCCTCAATTGCGAGTATACGCTCCTCTGCCGTCAATATTTTATCCTCGTACTCCTTTAATTCAGGAGTTATATACCTTTCTGCTTGTGCCAAAGTCTGTTTACGAATCCAGTCCTCAGGCACCTTATCCTTATGAGTATTACGCACCTCAATGTAGTAGCCGAAGACATTATTAAACGAAATCTTAAGACTTGGTATGTTGGTCTGTTCCGACAGACGAATCTGCATATCATTGAGATATGCTCTGCCATTACCCGACATCATCCGCAGATCATCCAGCTCTTCATTGACACCCTGAGCAATTACCCCACCCTTTGCTATCGACACGTTCGGTTCGGCGAGTATCTCCCGTGCTATTCTATCCCGCATCACTTCACATGGGTTAAATTGCTCAGCAAGAGTCCTCAGACGGTGGCAATCCGCAACGCCATTATCGTCGAGCATAGCTTTTTTCAAGGTTTCAATCGCTGTAAGCGACTTTTGGAGTTGCACCATCTCGCGAGGTGATATTCTGGCAGTAGCTATCTTCGACACCAAACGTTCCAGATCGCCTACAACATGAAGGGCTGATTTGAGATTCTCATTAAGAACCTGCCACTTGATTAGTGTCGACACCGTGGTATTACGAGCCTCTATAGCACCCTTACTCTTCAAAGGCATTGCAACCCATCTCTTCAGCATTCTTGAGCCCATCGGAGTCACTGTATGGTCAATGACATCCGTCAACGATGTTGTCCCATCCACACCCGATGCAAAAAGTTCAAGGTTTCGGATTGTAAAACGATCAAGCCAAACGAATTGCTCCTCCTCGATTCTTGAAAGGCGTTGTATATGATTTGTTCTGTCATGTTGAGTAACATCCAGATAATGCATGATGGCACCCGCTGCCGTTGTTCCTGCAATCAGATTTTCGACGCCAAACCCTTTAAGTGAATGAACCTGAAATTGACGCAGAAGGCGTTCTCGTGCTGCATCAGGCTGAAAGGCCCAGTCCTCGAATGCATATGTCACCCAACGCGGTCCGAACTTCTCTTGAAACAACTGTCGATATCCCTTTTCAAAAAGAATCTCCTTAGGCTTAAAAGTGGCAAGCAGCCTATCGACATAGTCAGCATCTCCTTCTGCTATAAGAAATTCACCAGTAGATATATCCAGGAATGCCACACCTATTAAAGCAGGCTGACGCAAGTCAACAGAGGCAAGAAAGTTATTTTCCCTATTTTCAAGAACCCTATCCGACATTACGACGCCTGGCGTTACCAACTCTGTAATACCGCGCTTTACGAGGCCCTTAACCATTTTCGGGTCTTCCAACTGCTCACATATCGCCACACGTAAACCCGCTCTGACGAGTTTGGGAAGATAGGAGTCGATAGCGTGATATGGAACCCCCGCGAGTTCTGTTCCTGCTCGTTTGGTAAGAGTTATACCCAAAATCTCAGAAGCCTTTATAGCATCTTCAGAAAATGTCTCATAGAAATCGCCCACTCTGAATAGCAATATCGCATCTGGGTGTTTAGCCTTTATCGTATAGTATTGCCGCATAAGCGGCGTTTGTGATGATTCTTTTTCCTTCGTCATTTGTACACGGTATCAACAATTCATTATTTGAAAAAGCATCTCTTGCAACATGACAGAAGATGGCAAAGCTGGATAGTCCACACCTTTACACCTCATATCGTATTTATGCAAAATTCCCAATATCTTAAAGGTCTGCATCCCTGTATAGTAATCCTTTGCAACTTTTGTATTTCGGGAATAGACATAAGCGCTATTCTCTCCTGTCAGCATGGCCATAGTCCTATCGTCGCTCCTCATGCGAGGGTCTGCTTTGTAATATATGACAAGTTTCTGAAAAACTGAAAATAGCAATGAGATAATAGGAATCACCTCATGCGCCTTTTCATTTCGTGAAAAGGCCTTTACTATTCGATTCAGCTTTGACACATCCCGTCGGAGAAGAGCATCCTTAAGTTCAAAATTATTGTAATCCTTGGATATTCCTACGTTATTCTCCACCATCTCAGCAGTGACATTCTGAGTGCCACGCGACAGAGAGTCGACCCTAAGTTTTTCAACTGCTGACGCCATATTAGAGAGATTTGTCCCAACAAACTCTGCCAACATCTCAATCGCTTTCTGTTCAGGTTTCAACCCCTGCGAAACCATATATTGCTGAATCCATACATTCAACTGCTCGTTTTTGATTGGAGAACTCTCAAACGATACACCACCTATTGCATCTACTGCACGCGTAAGCTTTACGCTACACTTATCCTTCTTGTAGCAAATGACAAATATCGTCTGTGGCTGATAAATACCTTCTTGAAAATACTTTGACAGGGTCTCAATCTTCTCTCCCGTCGTCCTGCTATCTCTGACTTCGATTCCCTGAGCCTCCTTAAGTATAACGACACGACGTTCAGCCACCATCGGGTACTGCGAGACTGCATGAATCATGGTCTCGAGATTCACCTCCCTGCCATAGGTTACCACTTGATCCCACGTCTTATGTTCCTCTGGCAAAGCCGTAGCTTCAATCATGTTTGCAATGGAATCGATAAAGTATGGTTCCGCACCATACAAGAGGTACACTGGTCGGAAGAGACCCGACTTAATCTCTTTTACTATTTCATCATATTGTGCCACCTATCACCACCTCAAATGCTTCACAGAATTACCATCTGCTGCTATCTCCGAAAGGGCAGCAATTCCCATCTGCAGATGTTGTTCAGCAAAATTAGACGTTACTTTACGGTCGCTCTCAGCAGTCTTTACACCCTCTGGTATCATAGGTTGATCGGAGACTAAAAGCAAAGCTCCACTTGGTATTTCATTATGGAATCCAACGGTGAATATTGTAGCGGTCTCCATATCTACAGCCATAGCCCGCATAGTCTCAAGACGACGCTTGAAGTCCTCATCATGTTCCCATACGCGTCGGTTTGTCGTATATACTGTTCCTGTCCAGTAATCAAGACCATGGTCACGAATGGTCGAACTAACAGCTCTCTGCAGAGAGAAGGCAGGCAGAGCTGGAACTTCTGGGGGCAGATAATCATTTGATGTACCCTCACCGCGTATAGCTGCTATAGGAAGTATGTAATCGCCCAACTGATTTTTTCGCTTCAAGCCTCCGCATTTGCCTAAGAAAAGAACCGCTCTCGGTTTAGCCGCCATCAGAAGATCCATAATTGTTGCTGCATTGGGTGAACCCATGCCAAAATTTATGATAATGAGATCCTCTGTCGCAGCATTAGGCATATTGGCTCTGAGCACAGGAACTCCATATAAATCAGCAAACATTTCTACGTAGTTCTGAAAATTAGTCAGAAGCACATATTTGGGGAATGTATCTACTGGACGTCCAGTATATCTGGTAAGCCAGTTTGTCACTATCTCTTGCTTTGTCTTCATACGCCACAAATCACAATAAGCACAAAGGTATATTTAATTATTGAAGTATCAAAAACAAGAAGAGACGCAACTCACGCGCGTCTCTTCAACTGTTTTTATCTCCTGAATTAGAATTTCAGAGCATCAAGATTGAAACCCTATTCATTCGCCTTCAGATAGTTCTTACTCAGCAGCACAAACTGTTGAATCAGCAACTGCAGCCAATGAATCGGCTACTTGTGCAGCAACCGAATCAACTGTCTCTACAGCTGCTTCAACTACTTCAACTGCCTCTACTGCCTCTGCAGCCTGTTTCTTGCCACATGACGAGAGGGCCAATGCCAATACGGCAACACCCATAAATAAAATTTTCTTCATCGTTAATTTGAGTTTTATTGGTTTACGTGACCGCAAAATTATAGAAATGTTTTATCTATTACAACAAAAATCGCTTTCTGCCTATAAAAAAATAGTTAACTACATTCGTACATTCATCTTAGAAAACTGAGAAATCCACAAATTATTTTGAGGGTCATATACTTATGCAGTTTATAAGCGAATAAATAGACACAACAGGCTACATAATAGTATAAAAATCAACAGCGCACATACAAGACAACAAAGATTCTTAAAATGGCTTTGTTATATCTCAATGTTTATGAATCAACAAAAACAACCATTACTTGAACGGGGATTGTGTAGAGAGATGCGTCGTTTCATTTTTCCATATCGACGATGAACCAGAGGGTGTTTGATTCCATATACTCTTTTTCTGTGCTGATCCATTAAAAGAATTACCCCACTCCTCTCCCGACGTATCAGTTGGAGGCGCAGATATGGTTGCCACTGCGATAGATGCATCAACTTCTATCATCACAAAAGATGGCTCTATGTATTTTCTTTTAAATCTATTCATTACGCACCTTCAATTCAAGGCGCAAATTTACGATTAAAAATGACAAAATCTACACACTAACAACAATTTATTTATTTTTCCATAATCCTGTTGATAAATATCTCTCGCCAGTATCTGGTAATATTGCTACTATAATCTTCCCCTTATTCTCATCCCTTTTAGCCAATTGTGCAGCAGCAAAGAGAGCTGCACCGCTGGAGATACCAACCAACAAACCCTCTGTCGAAGTTGCATTGCGTGTCGCCTCATATGCTTCTTCGTCGCTTACAGCAATCACTTCATCCACAACATTACAATCGTACGTAGCAGGAATAAAACCAGCACCTATACCCTGAATCTTATGCTGTCCGGGTTTTCCTCCACTCAATACGGCAGATGACTTTGGCTCGACCGCAACAACTTTTATGTTCGGATTATGACTCTTCAACCCTCGTCCAGTACCGCTCACTGTCCCTCCAGTCCCAGCTGTTGCAACAAGTATGTCAATCTTTCCATCTGTATCCCGCCAGATTTCGTCTGCTGTTGTTCCCACATGAGCTTCTGGATTAGCTGGGTTCTGAAACTGTTGCAGAATGATACTACCTGATATCGTATTGTGAAGTCTCTCTGCCTCTGCTATTGCACCCGACATTCCTTCTGCTCCAGAAGTAAGTACTATCTCTGCACCAAGAGCCGACAAAAGATTTCGACGCTCAACACTCATAGTCTCAGGCATTGTCAATATGAGTTTATACCCCTTGACAGTCGATACAAAAGCCAAACCAACACCCGTATTACCCGATGTCGGTTCAATTATTGTAGCTCCATTTTTAAGCTCACCTCTTTTCTCGGCATCCTCAATCATAGCAAATGCAACTCTATCCTTACTTGAACCAAGAGGATTAAAATACTCCAGTTTAGCCAAAATACTTGCTTCGCTCTTGTACAATTGTGAAAACCTTGATACTTCCAATAGAGGTGTATTACCTATAAGATCTGTTAATTTTTTAGCTATCATTTGAACTACAATTTTTTCATTTTTCTTGCAGCATCCCACAGGACCATACCTGTCGTAACACTGACATTCATAGAGTGTTTCATTCCCCATTGTGGAATCTCAACACAATAATCTGATGCATCAACGACATGCTGTTGAACACCATGTACCTCATTTCCCATCACCACAGCATAGCTTCTATCAGGAGAAAAATCAAAATCCTGAAGGGCGACACTATTATGAACCTGCTCTATACAGACAACGACATAGCCCTCTGCCTTCAAATCAGCAACGGCCTTCAACGTATCGTCATAATGTTTCCACGCCACCGACTCTTCGGCTCCAAGAGCTGTCTTATGCATCTCAACGGATGGAGGAAGAGGCGTTATGCCACACAAAAAAAGTCGTTCGACATCCATTGCATCACTCGTCCTGAATATCGAGCCAACATTATTGATGCTTCGTATATTATCCAATACAACTGTTAGCTTAAGATGTTTAGCATTTAGGCAATCCTCTGTGCTTAATCGCCCCATCTCTTCAACTCGCAGTTTTATATTATCCTTCATTTCAAAACACCTTTATCCATCGGACAAAGTTACGATTAAGCGAGCGAAAAGCAAAGGCTTGCTTTAGCTTTTCAGAGCGTGAAGAACTTATTTTAAGTTACGATTAATTGAGCTAAAAGCAAAGCATACCTCCTATTAGCTATTGATGCACCAGATCTTTGAAAATTCAATCAAATAACACTATGTTTGTCATCCAAATGCAGATACATTTTTCTGCATAAAGCAAACAAGTCTCATTCTTCATTTTAAAGGAGATTCTGGAAATCGAGAAACAAAAGGCTTATTTACAACTTTATGGAGCTCAAACGACAATAAAACAAAACTGATTATGAGCCCTTTAGCTTATATAATGCGCTTCTGCTTACGTTTTTATCAGCGATGCATATCTCCGCTGACGCCACCATCGTGTCGTTTCACTCCGACATGCTCGCAGTATGCCATTGAAGCCATTGAGAAATATGGAGCCTTAAAGGGCGGATGGCTTGCCCTGAAACGATTGCTGAGATGTCATCCTTGGGGTGGCAGTGGCTGGGATCCTGTCCCCTGACTAAGGAATAGTCCCATTAAAAGACAGCTAAAAGCATATCCTAAAAAATCCCCGTCCGACATAATCGAACGGGGACAACCTATCTATGAAAAAAACTACTTATTAGTCGAGGTCTCCAATCTTAGCGTCAACAAGAGACTCCGCACCAATTGAATAATCACCGTTTGCAGGATCTGCATATGCAGGATCAACGCTTATACCCTTAGGGTCAACCTGTGCATTTGCTGTCTCTGTTGCCAAAAATGCAGCAGCGTTGAAGTAGTTATTATTCTCCATCTTAGCAATCACTGTTGTCGACTGGTTAGTAATATAAGCCTTTGTATTAGATACGATATTGTTAGAGAAGTTTATAGGGAATGTCTCACCAAGACGTATATAAAGCAATCTCTTCGATGCGTTATCCGACACCTTATCAAATGTATTGTTCGTGATAGTAATTGTACCTGCAGGAACTACAGTATTACCACCCGCATCCATACGGAAACAGTCACGACCCGCAGTAGCGCAGTTGTATACTGTATTGTTTGTGAAAATGAATTCTGCAGCTGCTGTCTTACGAAAGTCGAAGAGGTCGCCACCAGAGCACTCAATGTCGTAGAATCGACAGTTGTTAAAGAGAATCTTACCGACAGGAACTGCCACATTGCCATAAATAACCCCTTTAGTGTAATTCTTCACCTCGCAACCGTCAAGTATGATATGGTCAACAGTTCCCTCGCCATCGAGCATAACAATTGCCTGATCACCATTATTAGAGCCATCTTTTTCCTCCTTGCCCTCTGGTACGAACTTTCCATCGAGAACAATATTTGTCATCTCAAGCGACATGCCAGCGGGCACCTTAATATTAACGCCCTTGATAATACCCTTAGCATCGGCTGAAGCCGACTTGAAAGAGACAACTGTCAGGCCTTCGACCTGAGGTAGAGTTATTGTTTTGGTCTTTTGAGCACCCTCTTCATTAAGTTCCACAGAGGCCACGATGCCATCTATGAGAATCTGATTATCCTCTGGAGTAATGAGAGTGAATGCCTCCTCGAGTTCTGCAAAATTCGATGCTGGCCATCCGAGAGGATTGGTCTGCACATCCCATTTAGCGCGTTGCTTACCATTAGCCTTGAGGTACTTAATTGTGTACCTATGCTCAGGGTTAAGACCTGTTATCTTAGCGCATCCAGCAGCTATCTCATCCTCTGTGACAGCACGTTGGTGGTCATCGCCTTCGCCCCATGAGATGATATCAGCAACCACACCTGGAGTCCAATAGACAGTTGCATCATACTTACCCACTAAGCATTTTGGTTTCTTATCCTCTAAGACCGCGGTCTGTTCTGGCTCTGTTTTAATCTCAAAATTGGTCCACTTACTACCCGTCACACCCTCTTTTTGAGCATAGATACGTGCATAATAAGTTGTCTCACCCTCCAGACCTTTTATAGTCTTTGTAAGAGCCGTACTCTGTTCTGTCCTGTAGAGTTGGGTTCTTGCCTCATCCGTGTAGATTTCGATAACAAAATTATCTGCATCCACATTCTCCGTCCATGTAATCTCAGCATCCACGTTATTGCGAATCTTCACTTTAACATCTGAGGGAGAGAAAACACGAGAATAGAGCACATCTGTAATCTCATCGTCTCTATCTTCGCAAGCCGTGAAGCCACAAACAAGCGCAGATGTCATGAGTATGCTTAAATACTTATTCATATCCTCTTTCGTATTAATTTAAGGCAGGGCGAATAGCAGGTTATCCGTCCTTGCCCTTTATTATTTCTGTTTATTAGTCGTTTGACAGCATTCCGTTTGAGTTACTGATGAAGTATGACCATATAGGCCAGAACTGATTCTGGTCAGGGTCATTAACGAAGAGAGCCTCGATGTAATCATCCGTGAATTTATTCGTCACCTCGCCAGTCTTCTCGTCAGTTGACGTAAACCATGCCTTTGAAACATATCCGAGATCCTTGAGATTTGCCTTATAGTAATCCTCGCTATCTCCGAGTTCGAGACCATAAATCTCAAGTTTCTCACCGTTATTCATAAGGTATAACTTCTCAGGAAGGCTGGCATATTTTCCTTGACGATTTGCGTACTCCTTAAGCTCAGCCTTTGTAGCCTTCAGTGTAGAACCAAGTTCACCCCAACGAATAAGGTCCATCTTACGAAGCATCTCGCCAGCGAACTCAAGTTTACGTTGATTCTTCACAGCCTGGAAGAATGTCTCCTTGCTTGTCTGAGCAGCTGCAAGATAATCAGCTGCTTCTGCTGCTGGAAGAGCTCGATCAAGAATTGGCTTCATATACTGAGCTGCTCCAGAAGGACCTTCGAGTTCATTTATTGCCTCTGCAGCCATGAGGTAGACATCTGCCAAACGCATTACCTGCCAGTTACAGCCATCATCATTGGTAGATGTCACGATACGACCCATCCACTCGTAACGGAGCTTACCGAAACACCAGCTATAGATGTTACGGAGTTCTTGCACAGCTATACCATCGGCATTTGCCTTGCCCCACTGATAAGGGCAACATGTGATATCACGACGAACATCGTTCTTCGAATAGGCATAGAATAGTGTTGGGACAGGACCGTTCTGACCGCCCTTAGCCTGCTTTGTATACTGGTCATTCGAAGAGTGCTGAAGACCAAATGTATAGATTACACGACCGCGACCCTCTGAGAATGGAATCTCGAAGAGCGACTCTTTACCTGCAGTCACATCATCCTGGCAGAGAGCCTTAAAGTTATCAACGAATGCACCAAGTTTGCAATTGCCATTCTTGATAACATCCACACACTCCTCCTTTGCAATCTGATACATTGCGCTACGTGACAGTTCGGGGTCATTAGAGAGACGATTTCCATCTGCACGCTGGCTATAACCACCAGCATAGAGAGCTATACGGGCACGGAGAGCCTTTGCAAACTCCTTAGATACACGTTCTGTGGTCTTTGTCTGTATTGTGGTGTTAGCCCAAGGCAAATACTCCTGAGCCTCCTTAAGGTCGGCCAGCAACTGCTTATATATAATATCCCTGTCGCTCTTTGCCTGATACATAGTTGATGCTGTAACAGGTTCAAAACGAGCCACCACATCACCATGTGCTTTTATAAGGTCGACATAAACCATAGCACGAAGTGTAAGACACTCACCAAGAAGATACTTCAAATCGTCTGATTTTGCATATTTACGGAGACCTTCAATAGAGCAGTTTGCACGTTCGATGGCCTCATATAGCTTTGCCCAATAGACATTATTGACATTCATCTGACCATTCACATCGGTCGTGCAATAAGCACACAGGTCATATTTTCCTGCATCTGGAATCTTTGAAGCCTGAGCACCATTTATCCACTCACAGTCAGTATTCATACCATAGTATGGCAAGAAACGACCACGATATGAGTTCGTCTCTCCGAACGACTGGTGAATAGACATTACGGAAGCTTCAGCGTAGGTATAGGTGGAGTAAACCAACTCATCACCCATGGTCGATGGAGACTCTACATCGAGAGTATCGTCGCATGATGAGAACGACATCACTGCGGCTGCTGCCATCATTGAAATATATGCTGTCTTATTCATTTCTGTATTGTCTTTATAGATTAGAAGTTGAGGTTAAGACCAACTACAAACTGACGGCTCTTTGGATAGGCAGAGAAGTCTACATTAGGTGTCATGTTTGTTTTACGGCATGTAGAGACTTCTGGATCGTAACCTGTATAATCTGTGAGAACAAAGAGGTTATAACCAGAGCAGTAGATACGAGCCTTCTGAATATGCCATTTCTTCGTTATATCGGTTGGAATGGTATAACCAACGGTTGCTGTTGCAAGACGAAGGAATGAAGCATCTTCGATAGCCCAATCTGTTGTAATATACTTACTTGTGTACGGACTCCACATTGTAGTGTTTGCATTCATTTGAGCAAGTTCACTCAAGTCGGTCGACATAGTACCATCAGCTCGAAGGTTAGTCCAACGCTTACCAGAAGCCATCTCTGACGTCAGGTTACGATACTTTGACTGACGAGTCTGCGTGAACTCAACCTTATTTGCATTGTATACATCCTGACCAATGCTATATGTGAAGTTTGCAGAGAGGTCGAAACCATATATTGTACCAGAAATATTGAAACCACCAGCAAAGTCTGGGTTAGCATCGCCTATAACTGTCATATCATTCTCATCAACCTTACCATCTCCGGTCAAATCCTGAAGTTTCATAGAACCTGGACGAAGATCTACGTATGCAGAGCAATCTGTCACTCCTTCAGCAAGTACGAATTTACCATTCTGATAACCTGTGAAATCAGATGCCTCATAGCGACCTGCGCTCTTGAACCCATACATTTGACCTACTCGTCCTCCCTCAACAACGAGGAAGTCTTTTGTAATGTCTGAGTTCCAGTCTGCCATCTGAGTAAAGCCCTTAAGAGCATTATCACCCATCTCGGCCAAATCAACAATCTTTGAACGGTTGATTCCTATATTAGCACTAATTGTGAGAGAACCATTAGGACGATTTATAGGGTTGTAATTAATAGACAACTCAAAACCTTTATTCTCTGTCTCACCCATATTACGATACTGAGAATCATATCCTGTACCCTGAGTTGGGAAATCAATCAGGAGGTCACGTGTCGAGTTGTAATAAGCCTCAAAGCTACCGCTCAGTTTTGAATTCAGCATAGTGAAGTCAAGACCCAAGTTACGTGTTATCGTTGTCTCCCACGACAAATCCTTGTTTGTCATCTTGTTTGATGGGGCCATATAACTATCGAGTCCGTTAATCCATGTTGTTGTCTTTGCTGAATATACACGGTTAATCTGGTCAGCAGGAATATTATTATTACCAGCGGTACCGAAGCTTACGCGCACCTTCATGTCGTCGAGCCAGCTATTTGTATTCTCCATGAACGACTCAGAAGAGATACGCCATGCCAAAGCTGCTGATGGGAAGAAACCCCAGCGATTGCCCTCACCGAATTTTGACGAACCATCGGCACGGAATGTAGCACTCAAGAGATATTTGCTCTGATAATCGTAATTTGCACGAGCGAACCACGACACAAGGACGTCATCAGGACTATTAGTACGCTCTATTGACATTGCAGAACCAAGAGCTGGCATGTTGAAAGCATTCTCAGATGTGAAGAATACAGGTAGACCATCCGTGATGCTTGATTGACTCTTCGAATGAGTTACAAAATACTCGTGACCGAGGAGTACGTTCACAGTGTGATCTTCACTATCCACAAACAACTTATTGATATCCAGATTCAAAGTATTTGTTGAACGAAGTCCCTCCTTATCTTTCTGTACAAAAGATACAGCTGGTTGCTCCTTGATACTTGTATTGTTCTTAACATAGTATGTTGTAAGACCGAAGAAACGCGACTCGTCGCTCTTGTTGTCATTGAAACCAACCTCACTCTTCAACTTCAAACCATCAAGAATCTCCCATGAGAATGCGAACTGTGCGTTGAACTGCTTCTTATAGGTGAGACGATCGTTATCAGAAATTGATTCGATAGGATTATAGAGATTGAAGTCAGGATCGGTTTCACCCTCGTCTGAAATAAGTCCCTTCACAGGGAAAGGAATGAAGATAACTGCATACTTCACACGAGACTCACGCGTTGAACCCTTATCCTCATTGGTTGATGTGCTTGCTCCAAAGACTTTTGTTTTAGAGTAACGCATTGAGAAGTCAAGACCGATTTTCTTGTGAGGCTTTGAATTAAACTTTGCAGAGAAGTTATCACGCTTAAAACCTGACATCTCCATAATAGCCTTGTCAGTCACCATAGCGTATGATATGTTATACTTGAAGGAATCGCCACCTCCCATGATTGACAAGTTATGGTTAAACGAACTGCCAAGGCGACCGAATGTCAAATCCTGCCAGTCGTTACTCTTAACATCATCATAGAGATCAATATCTTCCCAATTACCAAATTTTTCGGTAAAGTCTGTAGGGTTAACATCTTCCGTATTGCCCTTTTTGAGTTGCATGAGCTCATACTGCCACATGACATAATCCTTTGAAGAGAGGACATCCAGCTTCTTTGTCAACTTCTTCACTGAATAGAATGCATTGTAAGCAACCTGAACCTTACCCTCCTTACCGCTCTTTGTGGTGACGAGCACTACACCATTAGCACCACGTGAACCATAAATAGCTGTAGAAGATGCATCCTTCAACACATCAATCGACTCAATGTCAGAGGGAGCAATGTCAGAGATACTCTCGACTGGGAAACCATCAACAATGAAGAGAGGTGAGTTATCACCCGTGATAGAGCCTCCACCACGCACGCGTATGGTCACCTCCGCATCTGGAGAACCTTCCGTTGTTGTAATCTGAACACCTGCCATCTTACCTGTCAGAGCTTCAGAAGCTGAAGCAACAGGAATTGCTGCAAGACTCTCAGCTGAGACCGATGCCACTGAACCAGTCACATCCTTACGCTTCTGCGTTCCATAACCCACAGCAACAACCTCATCCAAGGCTGTAAACTCAGGCTCCATCTTCACATTGAGAGGTGATGATGTAGCCGGCAGTACCTGATTATTATAACCAATGAACGAGAATATAAGCTTAGCGTCCTCTGATACATTGATTGAGTAATTACCATCAAAATCGGTGATGGTTCCATTCGTTGTGCCTTCAACAACAACATTTACGCCAGGTATCGGCATGTTGTTCTCGTCGACTACTGTTCCTTTTATCGACTTCGTCTGTGCCTGCATTACGCAGCACGACATCACCATAAAGAAGAACAGACTTAGGAGTTTGCTTTTCATAAATCTACTATTAACATTATGTGCTTAAACCATACATCGAATTAAGTTGTAATCCGACATTGCAAAAATAAGTTAATCCAAACGTATGCAAGGGGTACAAAAAGAAATAAAAAGGTAGATAAATCGTTTTTCAACTATTCACCACTTTAAACGCAACACACTGTAAATCTTTTATTTACTCCGACAAAATACTTTTATCACCCCATAATCGAATAATTTTCTCGTATACAAAAAATGCAAATTTTGACAAACGTTTGTATTCTCATTGACATCCATTTGTAACTCAAAATTGACAACAAATTATTATATTTGAACGTACAAATTGATGAACAAAACATTAGAAGAGATGACTAAACACAAGATAGATCTGCAAGAGAAAATGCAGAAGATGGCTGCGCAGATTATGGTTGTTCTTTCGGAGCATATTGGACAGGCATACAACTACAAGCAGATTACGGAGATGCTGGGGCTCAAAAGCAAGAGTGACCGGCTGGAAGTGCAAGATGCTCTGTTTGAGTTGGCCGCAGCGGGTGCTATAAAAGAGGCACACGCTGGTCGATATAAAATTCCTGCTCCTATAAACGAAAATAACACTATCCAAGGCACAGTCGACATGACATCTCACGGCTCTGCATATATTGTACCTCAGAAAAAATATGCCGATACTGATGGTGACGGTGTTGACGAAGAACAAGAAGATATATTTGTTGCACAACCAAACCTGAACTCTGCTCTTCATGGTGATACCGTGGAGGTCATAATAACATCGCAACGTCGTGGCCGACAGCCTGAAGGAGAAGTCGTAAGAGTCATCAAACGAGCCAGAGAACAGTTTGTAGGTCGCTTAGAGGTATACGAAAAGTCAGCATTCCTCGTCATGGATCAACGCCAGACAGGTGGTCACGACATATTCATTCCTCTTGACAAACTTAATGGAGCAGAGAATGGTCAGAAAGCCATAGCTAAGATTGTCGAATGGCCAGCAAAGGCAAAAAATCCGATTGGGGAAATAGTCGATGTCTTGGGCAATTCAGGAGAAAATCAGACTGAGATGCATGCGATTCTCGCTGAGTTTGGTCTGCCCTACTCTTACCCCGAAGATGTCGCCAGCCTCGCTGAGCGTATCAATGACGGCGTGACTCCTGAGGAGATTGCAAAACGCATGGACCTTAGAGGGGTTACAACATTTACAATCGACCCCGCTGATGCCAAAGACTTTGACGACGCTCTCTCTCTGCGAAAACTGGCTGACCACAAGTATGAAGTAGGTGTTCATATTGCGGATGTCACTCATTACGTGACTCCAGGAACTAAAATAGATGAGGAGGGTTACAACAGGGCAACGTCTGTATACCTCGTAGACAGAACAATCCCCATGCTTCCTGAACGTCTGTCTAACTTTCTTTGCTCACTACGACCGAATGAGGAGAAACTGACCTATTCGGTTATATTCACACTCAACAAAGAGGCTGAAATTCTTGATGCCAAAATCACTAAATCAGTAATCAAATCAGATCGACGATTCACATACGAGGAGGCGCAGGAACGCATTGAAGGTGCAGAAGGCGACTATAAAGAAGAGATTCTCATTCTCAATGATCTTGCACAGAAACTTCGGGCAAAACGTTTTGCAAACGGAGCTATAGGCTTCGAGCGTGCCGAGGTACGATTCCACATCGACGAGAATGGCAAGCCTATCGATGTCTATTTCAAAGAGGCTAAAGAGAGCAATATGCTCGTTGAGGAGTTTATGCTTCTTGCAAATCGTCACGTTGCCGAGTATATTGGTGCCGACAAGCTCAAAAACGAGACTGGTGTGACACGGAAACGCACTCCAAAGACCTTTGTCTATCGCGTCCATGATGAGCCTAACGAACAGAAATACGACAAGTTTGCTCAGTTTGTAAAGCGCTTTGGTTACGAAGCCATGCCGAAGAAAAACGAGCACATCAGTGGAGCAGTGACGAGAATCCTCAAAGAGGTAAAGGGCAAAGGCGAAGAGAATCTCATAGAGACCCTTGCTCTACGCACTATGGCAAAGGCCGTATACACGACTAAAAACATCGGTCATTATGGTCTTGCTTTCGACTACTACACTCACTTCACATCTCCTATCCGTCGCTACCCCGACATGATGGTTCACCGACTGCTATTCTCTTATATGAACGGTGGGAAGAGTGCTAACGGCGACAAATACGAAGATATGTGCAAGCATTGTTCAGAACGAGAGATTCTGGCTGCTGATGCCGAACGAGAGTCAATAAAATACAAACAAGTAGAGTTCTTGCTCGACCGTGTAGGAGAAGAGTTTCCAGCTACCATCTCGGGCGTAACAGAATGGGGCATATATGCAGAAATCGATGAGAACAAGTGTGAGGGTATGATATCCATACGCGACCTTGACGATGACTCATACTACTTCGATGAAGATAACTACTGCATAGCTGGTCGTTACCACGGACATAAATTCCAGCTTGGCGACAAGATAAGAATCCGTGTTGCCAATGCCAATCTGGAGAAGAAACAACTCGACTTTGCCATAGCTGGTTCACCGCTAAAAGATATTGAGAAGCAGAATCTGAAGGCAAAAGAACAAGGGTTACCTCTGCCTGGCTCAATTGTCTCTAATACACCAACACGATCTGCCAATAAGGGCAAGAGTCGCAAAGAAGGAAGTAAGAGTCGCAAACCCAGCGCAATACCCCCAAAGAGCGTACTTAAGAAATCGAAGTCAAAGGACAAGAGTTCTAAAAAGGGTGGAAGAAAAAAGAGATAAGAGAAGCTAATATAAGATAATCAGCCCGGCAATTGTCTGACAAATGCTGAGCTGACTTATATATTATTATATCAGTTTATAGACCCAATTCTAAACGAGCCTCTTCACTCAGCATATCCTGCGTCCATGCTGGGTCGAACGTTATATTCACCTCAACGTCATCAATACCATCTATGGTTCTCACTCGCTCCATAACCTCCTCTGGCAAACTCTCAGCAACAGGACAATTGGGAGCTGTGAGAGTCATAAGAATCGTAGCTTTGCGATCCTCAACATTAATCTCGTATATCAAACCCAAATCGTAAATGTTAACCGGCATCTCGGGGTCATATATTGTCTTAAGCGTCTCTATGATTGCTGTCTCTATCATCATAATACACTCTCCTTTTCTTACTGTTTTGTCTGAAAGGCCATAGCATACAATTTCATCTGCTTAATCATGGCAAGAAGTCCGTTAGAACGCGTCGGTGTCAGATTCTCCTTCAGCCCAATATCATCGATGAAGTGCAATTCAGTTGCAAGAATCTCGTCAGGCTTATGACCATTAAGTGTCCGTACAAGAAGAGCCACTATTCCTTTAACTATTATTGCATCACTATCGGCCTCATAAATCACATTACCCTCCTTATCCTGCGAAGCATAAATCCATACTGTTGACTGACATCCATCGATAATATTCTCTGGCTTTCTGTGTTCTTCAGGATATGGTGGCATATCATTTCCAAGCTCGATGAGCAATGAATACTTATCCATCCAATCATCAAACCCCGAAAACTCATCCACTATTTCCGATTGTATCTCTTCTATTGTTGCCATGACCTTTAATTTTAACCCAACATAGCTGTTGCCTTCATTATACCCTTGATAAGAGCTTCAACATCCTCCTCCGTATTGTAAACGCCGAACGACGCCCTCACCGTTCCTGTGATACCCATTCTCTCCATAAGCGGCTGAGCGCAGTGATGCCCCGTTCGTACAGCTATTCCCATCTTATCGAGAATCATTCCCATATCGTAATGATGAATCTTACCTACAAGAAAAGAGATGGCACCGCTTCTATATTTAGCATCCCCTATTATACGCATCCCCTCGAGCGAGCGCATACGATGCAATGCATACTGAACTAAGGCCTGTTCGTGTGCCATGATATAATCCATATCCAGGCTCTCCATGAATCGTATCGCCTCAGCTAAGGCAATAGCTGAAACATAATCTGGAGTACCCGCCTCGAATTTGAATGGGATTACATTATACGTTGTTCCTTTGAACGAGACATGATCTATCATCTCACCACCACCATGATAGGGCACCATCTTGTCGAGGTATTCCCTCTTACCATATAGCGCACCACTACCATTTGGCGCATACATCTTATGACCTGAAAATGCGAGGAAATCACAATCCATTGCCTGCACATCAATGCGGACATGAGGCATGCTCTGTGCGCCATCGACCAGCACAGGCACATTATGACTATGTGCAATCTTGATAATGCGCTCAACGTCATTGATAGTTCCCATGACATTCGAGACATGAGTAACCGCTATTAGACGCGTACGCTCACTTATCATAGGCTCAACAGACTCCATCACGAGTTCTCCGTTATCTGTAATCGGAATAACTCTGAGAGTCATTCTCTTTCGCTCGCACAACATCTGCCACGGCACGATATTGGCATGATGCTCCATCTCAGAGACTATTATCTCATCGCCCTCCTTACAGAATGTCTCGCCAAAGGAGTAGGCAAGAAGATTGATTGCCTCTGTTGTTCCTCTGGTAAAGATTACTTCAGCATCCTCGCGAGCATTGAGATGCTCTGCTATGGTATGACGAGCCTGCTCAAAAAGATCCGTGCACTTATTACTCAGATAGTGTACACCCCTGTGTATATTGCTATTATAATGTTCATATATTTCCTCAATACACTGAAGCACGCAACGAGGCTTTTGCGTTGTTGCGCCGTTGTCGAGATACGTAATATACTTTCCATATATTTTCTCTCTAAGCAATGGAAACTCGCTCCTGATATTTGCTTCTTTCGGTGTCATATTTCGCCAAAGAGTTGTTTTGTCAAGCATTCACGTACATCAACAATGGGAATCTGGTTCACCACCTCTGCCGCATAAGCTGCAGTCAGAAGGCGTCGCGCCGAATCTTCATCTATTCCTCTTTGCTGCATATAGAAAAGCTGCGACAAGTCAATCTGTCCTGTCGTTGCTCCATGTGAACATTTTACATCATCAGCATATATTTCAAGTTGTGGCTCAGCATGAACCTTAGCCTTGTCAGACAAAAGTATATTACGATTTGTCTGCTGCGCAAGTGCCTTCTGCGCGTTTGGGTTAACTATAATCTTACCCTCAAATGAGGCCTGCGACTCTCCTCCGAGCGCGCCCTTATAGAGCTGATTCGTGGTACAATGACCAACCTGATGCGTCACGATTGTCCTGTTGGTCACCTTTTCACCTCCATCAGTCAGGTATAAACCAAGCAAACGAAGGTCTGCTCCTTCCCCAACAAGTTGAACATCCATATCATTAGTGACATTGTTACAGCCTATGGTGATTATTGAAATTGACAAGCAGCTATTCCCTTTCTGATTAACCTCGACTCTGAGTGACTTACGAGACTTTACGTTCTCTTGCAATAAAGCCACATCAAGGTGACTACCCTCAGCCAACGACACCTCAATCACAACCTCATCTGGGGTCAGTTCGTCAAAGACCAACACCATTTGGTTCTCCTCACATGCTGAAACCTTAAGTTCTATTTTCTGACTTCTTATCTCCAATGTTGTAATGCTTTAGAGAATCAATCTGGGAATTTTTCCTTAATCCAGTCGTAACCCTTCTCCTCAAGTTCGAGGGCCAGTTCCTTCGTCCCTGTCATGACTATACGTCCATGATACAAAATGTGAATATAATCTGGCACTATATAGTCCAATAGACGCTGATAATGGGTAATGACAATCGTCGCGTTATTTTCGTTCTTGAGCTTTGTCACCCCTTGAGCTACAATGCGGAGTGCATCAATATCAAGACCCGAATCCGTCTCATCAAGAATCCTCAGCGTAGGCTCCAACATCGCCATCTGGAATATTTCGTTTTTCTTTTTCTCGCCACCAGAGAAACCCTCATTAACAGAGCGGTTTGTGAGATTTGAATCAATCTCTACCACCTTCTTCTTCTCTTTCATTATCTTCAGGAACTCTCCTGCAGTGAGAGGTTCAAGTCCCTGATACTTACGCTTAGCGTTTACTGCAGTTTTAAGAAAGTTTGACATCGAAACACCAGGAATCTCCACTGGATATTGAAAAGAGAGAAATAGTCCCTCGTTGGCACGGTCTTCAGGCTTCATCGATAACAAATCCTTTCCATTAAAGGTCGCACTGCCACCCGTCACGGTATAAGCTGGATTGCCCGCCAAAACCGACGAGAGTGTCGATTTACCTGAGCCATTAGGACCCATAATCGCGTGGGTCTCACCTGGTTTGACATGGAGGTTTATACCTCTCAATATCTCTTTGCCATCAACAGTGGCATGTAAATCCTTGATATCTAACATCTCAATATACTTTCATCATTAATATCAGCCAACCGACCCCTCAAGAGAAATCTGCAAAAGTCGTTGAGCTTCAACGGCGAACTCCATAGGCAACTTACTAAGCACATCCTTAGCATAGCCATTTACTATCAGTCCTATTGAATCCTCCTCAGAGATACCGCGCTGCATGCAATAGAACAATTGCTCCTCCGAAATCTTACTTGTCGTTGCCTCATGCTCAAACTGCGCTGTCGGATTCTGTATGTCTGAATAAGGGAAGGTGTGAGCTCCACACTTATCGCCCAACAACAGTGAGTCACACACTGAATAGTTACGCGCCCTATTGGCACTTGGTGTCATGCGCACGAGACCTCTGTAGCTGTTCTGACTTTGGCCAGCTGAAATGCCTTTACTGATAATTGTAGAACGTGTATCAGCCCCAATATGAATCATCTTTGTTCCAGTATCCGCCTGTTGATGATTGTTGGTCACTGCAACCGAATAGAACTCACCTACGCTACGATTACCCTTTAGGACACATGAGGGATATTTCCATGTTATTGCAGAACCTGTCTCCACTTGCGTCCACGATACTTTTGAGTCATCGCCTTTACAAAGCGCTCGCTTCGTCACAAAGTTATATATACCACCCTTGCCATCCTTATCGCCAGGATACCAGTTCTGAACAGTCGAATACTTCACCTCTGCCCTGTCCATAACGACAATCTCCACGATGGCAGCATGAAGCTGATTCTCATCTCGTTGTGGCGCTGTACACCCTTCAAGATATGAGACATACGAATCGTCGTCAGCCACAATGAGGGTTCGCTCAAACTGTCCTGTCTTTGCTGCATTGATTCGGAAATATGTCGATAGCTCCATCGGACATTTGACACCCTTGGGAATATAAACAAACGAGCCGTCTGAAAAGACCGCCGAATTAAGAGCTGCGTAGAAGTTATCAGCATACGAGACAACAGAACCAAGATACTGACGAACCAAATCAGCATGCTCACGAAGTGCCTCACTTATCGAGCAGAATATAATGCCCTTCTCGGCGAGAGTCTTTCTGAAGGTTGTCTTAACCGATGTAGAGTCTAAGACTGCATCAACAGCGACATTCGACAGAGCCTTTTGCTCATCAAGAGGTATACCAAGCTTCTCAAATGTTTTTCGGATTTCAGGGTCCACCTCATCCATACTCTGCAACTTCGGCTTATTAACTGGTGCTGCATAGTAGGTGATATCTTGAAAATCTATATCTGGTATATTCAGATGTGCCCAAGTCGGTTGCTTCAGAGTCTTCCAATGACTAAACGCTTTCAGACGAAAGTCAAGCATAAAGTCTGGCTCCCCCTTCTTCTCCCATATACGACGAACAACATCTTCGGTCAACCCTTTGGGGAATGTCTCCGTCTCAATGTCGGAAGAAAAACCATACTTATATTCGCTGTTGTCAAATTGCATTTTCCACCACTAATAGGATTGGCAAAAGTACTAATTATTTGATAGTGGGCAAAATATTTAACTTCTATTATCGAAGCATACAGATATGCTTTCATCGCTAATTAAGTCTACAAACATTCTTCATAACAAATTAGAAAAATATTGGACTTTTAACATATTGTAACTAACTTCGCAACATACTAATAACTTGCTATGACATGCATTTGTTATATGCTTTTTAAGATTATTTTATATGAAAAAAAAAATCATCATTTCGATTATTGCGCACAGTCATGACTTTGGCATTTTTGTTCGCAGCCTCGCTCTTGTGTGCAGGGTCCAGAGTTGAAATCAACTCTACAAACTTCCCCGATAAGAATTTCCGTGCGTGGTTGAATGCACAGGAATTTGCAACAGATGGTGTTATTGAAGATATCACGACAATAACAGAACTTCAATGTGGCAGTCAAAACATTAGAGACGTTACGGGTATTGAATTGTTCACTAATCTTAAGGTTTTGAATTGTGGTGACAATCAACTTACCAAACTGACTATTAACAATCATGCTACCTTGGAGCTTGTTATGTGCAATGATAATCCACTCACTACTATAAATGTAAGTAATAATCCCGCATTACTGACAGTATTGTGCACAGGAACCAAACTTCTGGCTGCCAACCTTGATAATAATCCAAATCTTGGAGTATTCATTTATACACCTTCTGAGCCTCTCAAAGCAAAGCAAGTTGTTTTGAGCAGATATGGAATTATCGAGAGCCGCATATCAAATCTTCAGGGTGCAACAATCGCTGATGGAGTAATGACATTGATAGGCGATAAAGCAACTTACGATTACAAGACATACGGTGACAATACAGAATCTTTCGAGATTGTTTATGGACTAGCTGGTGTTGAAATCAACTCGGTAAATTTCCCAGATGAACGTTTCCGCATTTTTTTGAACGAATCAGATTTCTCCACAGATGGGAGAATTGATGACATTGATTTAATAACCAGCATTGATTGCAGCCACAATAACATTACAGACCTTACTGGCATCGAATTGTTTACAGGACTTGAAAGTTTAATATGCAATAATAATCTACTTACCGAATTAAACCTCAAAGATAACGAAGCTTTAAGTTATTTAAATTGCGACTTCAACCAACTCATCGCATTAGACCTATATAACAACCTTGAATTGAGCACGTTATCCTGTCAGAACAATTCTCGCACCATCTCCGAACCTGGAGAGATCAGTACGCTTGACTTGGATGTATCTAAATGCTCCAATATCGAAGGTGGCAGTGTCAGCTCTGAACACAAATGTCTCGTATTCGATCAAGGAAGTACCCAAATTTTATACACATACAAATGCGACGACAAGCACTTAACTGCTTTCAATATCTATCTAAAGAAAGATATTGAAATCTCCGAGACAAATTTCCCAGATCCTACATTGCGATACGCCGTGAAATCAAAATTTGACTCAGACGACGACAATTTCTTTGATATGTATCAAGCCAAAGAATTGTGCATCTATAACGGCGGGGAAATCAAAGATTTCAAAGGCCTTGAATTACTCGAAGAACTCGAAATTTTCGTCGCTCAAAACTGTGTGTTCTCCAAAATAGATTTCTCAAACAACCCAATGTTGAAGACGGTGGATATTAACAACTGCGGACTCACCGAATTGAACATTGATAAATGTGTTAATTTGGAAACGTTGGATCTCTCTTACAACAATGTTACCAAGTTGAATCTTGAAAACAACCAGCACCTTAAGTTGCTTATCCTGTACAATAATCATCTCCTCAGCATAGACCTGCATAACAACAATGAATTGCTTAACCTAAATTTGGGCTCTCAAACAAGCGAGAATGTTTTCCCAATGACTCTTGCTGATTTTGGTATTGATGCATTAAAGATTACTAATCTTACTGGGGGAAAATTGTCTGACGATAAGACTCAATTGTTGTTAAACGATGGCTCTACGACAGTAGAATATCAATATGAAAGCGGATACGGAGAGGAATATATGAGTGTAGCCATTACCCAAAGTTTCAAGATTGAAACCGAATCAATTGGTAACGGTCAGATAACGCTTTCTACAAAGGCAGACGAGGACGTCATTGTTTCATTTGAGACCTTACCCTATGAAGGATATGAATGTAAATCAGTTACAATTACCAATCTCTCGGACAATTCGGTTATCACAGCCTCAGATTCTAAATTCACAATGCCAAAAGCAGACGTGAAGATTTCGGCAATCTTTGAGGAAGTAAAACCAACAAACATCTCAGAAATCGTCGCATCTACCAAGATTTGGTCAGATGGTTCACAGATAATAGTTGAGGGAGCGAATGGAGAATACGTCGAAGTTTATGCACTGAACGGCAAGAAACAATTCTCAGGCATTGCAACCGATGACTATTTCACTATCAATGTAAAATCTGGAGCAATCTACATCGTAAGGACTAACAACAAATCGGAGAAGGTGCTCGTGAAGTAAGCTTACTTACAAAACAACCATAAAAAAGGCGTCGAAGAGATTTCTTCGACGCCTTAGATTTTTGACCTATAGGTAATCACTATCGCGAGATATAACTTTTGAGAATTGTGAAGTTTTAACTAACATTCTTTTTCTCTTGCACCGAGTGTCCTGAAGCCATATTATACATTCATTTCAATACTTTCTCAACAATACTAAAATACCAATCATAAGAATCTGGGAACTCTTTATGAGGGATAAACACATTTGAAATAGTCATATCGCTATTTAGGATAAACATATAAGGAACGTTAATAGAATCTAATCCGAATGAAAAGTCTCTCGCGTCTAAAATATCAATAGCCTTTTTGTTTAGTCTTTCCGTAAGAGAAAAATTACGCCTATTCGAGTAAGTTGCCCATACTTGAACATTTTCACAACCTACTTTATTAGCAAATTGTCCAGCATAAAACAAAAGACTGTCTACACATGATTGGCAATTCAATTCAGAATAACGAACTATCAATTTATTTCCACTCCCCGCAACATCTTAAACACTTAGGATATCTCCATTTGCATTTCGAAGTGTTGTGCTATAATCAATTGCTCGACTTTGATCATATTCCACAATAGCCATATAATCCCGAGAAAAAAACGCAGACAATAAGTTTTGATTTTGGAATGAAAACTTTTCCGTATTGTAAATCAAAAACAACAAAACAACATTACAAATAACAAGCAATATTATTAGCAAATTTTTCATATTAGTTACCTCTTAGGGCGCATAAAAACTAACACGGGATTATCTTCATGAGTAATATTCTCGGACAACTGATTTAACAACTCCTGTGATTCTGGGGTTAGATTCCAATCTTTTACACTATTGTATGTCAGATAATTCTCTGGATACAAAAACCATACAACCCTATCATTATATAGAGTCCCAGAGTACCCTAAACTGTGATTAGCATCCCCATCAAAAGCTATCATATCAAACGCCAATATCGCTTTTGTTCTTCGATTAAATAGTACATTCGTACAAGTCTTATGACTAATCGAGAGCAAAAGCAAATCATCAGAAGCGATATAATCCATCATTATATTCAGTTTGCCCAAATTAAACTCTTCTTTAAACTTGTCAAAGTCGGAATAAAAACAATTCATGTCATGATTGTCTTCATAATTAAGCACAAACTCCTTCTTAATGAGATTGTCATTATCAATTGAAAATATGCTATCGGTATGCATACTACTGTACCACAGTTTTTCCCCTCCCTTTGTAAGATTATTAAATGACAAAAAACTCAATTTATCTTCGCTATGATTCGAATAGAACCATTTCGAATCTACCTGCATAGAAGAATCACAACTCCATAAGTTATAGTCCACCAAATCGTCTATATGATAATTCTGGCAGTTACTACCTGCAAAGTAGTACTTACCAGTAGAACTTACACCCACTTGTACAGCTATGAATGGAATGCGTTTCTCCTCCATCATATCACCATTCATATCATATACAATTATTTTATTCTGAAACTGATCGAGGATAACAACTTGATTTTCTGCAACAAATAAGTCGGTTGCTTCGCTGAATTTTCCAGGACCATTGCCAACACATCCAAAACTATGTTTATACTTTCCACTATGGTCAAAGAGTTTGACAGACCTTGCCTTATCACGATCAAGTATTACTATCCCCTCACTTGTAATATACAATTTATCTATGCGACCCACGACAGAACTATCAGTTGTTTCCAGTTTCACCACAGATATAGAGTCAAAGTACTCATGAATATTTATCACGAGCATCTCCTTTCCTAAGGACGGAATAGTAACAACATCATAGTTGTCATCTCCCCTTTTCATGAGTTTGACTTTTCCTTCTCTGTATTGACCTTCAAACATCTTTTTAGCTTTACTTTCCAACACACTGTCCTGAATCATATTGCATGAAGAAAAGCAAACAATAATCGCTATAATTGCAGTTAATAACTTCATTGATTTTAGCAGATGCACATACAATATTGTTAAACGCCCATAATGCAGATGTCTTATTATTTACTCGCATTATTAATCATGACAGAGCCACGTATCCTGAGACATATACAAACATAATCCCCATCCGCTGACGCATCGTTTTATGACGAAAGTCTCAATAATCCCGTTACGATTACGACACTGCTCAACATAATCTTTTGTGCTCCAATTATCCCACACACTTGCTCCTTTCGTTCTATCTCTCAAATAGGTTTCATAGTCATCATAAGCTTTAGCTTCAATTTCGTCAAACATCAACAATGACACGTCAGAATTTGTACGTACGAGCACCGTGTAGACATTTACGATAGCAATGGCGACAAACACCATAATAACAAATACTTTTTTCATGTTTCTATTTTTAGTTTTTACTTTTCTAAAGTCAATATTTAGTTTCACATTGCCTTGCAACTAAATGTATTGCCATCTCGAACTTTATTAAACGCTCAATCTTTTTGGGTGGAGAGTAACACCTGTCATTCTTATCTTCAAATGACGTGCAAATCAAAAAAAAAAAAACGATTTTGCAAATATTTTTGCAAAAAAATTGTAGCGACAAACCAATCAAATTGATATTCAATAATATAGACCAAAATATTTTACGACAAAAATGGGCGTATAAGCCATTTTGCAGGATTTGATATGCAGCAGATTGATGATAATTATCTCTGTTCTCTTTAAGGATGTGAAAACCACAAACATAGGGTAACTGTAACTTTGATAGAATTACAATCTTCGTCGTAACTGCAGTCTGATCTTCCACCGTCCCCTACACCAACGCGGGGATTATGCTGCTGGGTATAACAGTTGCTCCATAGGCCTCATCTACGAAGGAGGATTAGACCATAAAGGTGACACTTCCTATAATATGACTATGCACCAGAAGGTTAGGATGGAACAACTTCCAGAGAGGCTTAAGGTCATCTACCAGATATTGAGGTGCGGATAACTGAATATAGAGCATAATAGTTATTTTTTATACTTTTTGGTGTTTGAAAACACGAAAAAGGACAAGTATCACATTATTGCAAATAATATGATGGCGCGCAAAAGTGACGAAATCAATGAAAGGAGGGGCGAATCATTCCCCTCCCTCCAAAAATAGCTGTGCCAAAGCATATAAAGGAAAGATGGTGACGTGTCTCACGGCATTGTCTGCTTCTGAGTCTATATACTGGAACTCGCCAAAATTCTCCAATGAGCTTCGTATGGCTTCGGACAAATTCTTGTCACGCATAAAGTTCCATAGGCTTTTCATGCCACCTTGTCGTTCTGCTTTCACTTCAATAGGAATGACGTTTGCGTCCTTGGCTATAATATAGTCAATCTCTGCATGCGCTCCTCTGACTTGTCTGGTCCAATAGTATAACTCTCTTTTGAGGTTGGGCGTTTGATTGCGGAGAATTTCCAATCCAGCTATCATCTCTGCCATCGAGCCTTTGTTTACCAGGTCCGCAACGGAGGATGTGAGGATTTGCGTAGTAATGGCTGTGGTATTCCCCATATTCATATTTAGTAATCGAAGTTCGATTCCGCTGTCCAGTATTAGTAATTTGCGATAGCTTTCATCTGCTTCGCTACCTAATGGCAACCCGTTGGCTCTAGTGTATGTAGTGGGGATTACCAGTCCAGCTTTATACAATAGATTCAAAGCTGATTTAACCTCGGCTGCTTTGTATCCTTTGCCGATATGGGCGAATACGAATTTTTGGGAAATTTGGTTTGCAACGCTATGAAGTGTGGCGCGAAGCAAATCAGGGTCTACTTTTTTTCGGTATTTGGGAAAGTCGTCCATATAACTTGTGAGTATATCGTCTTGTATTTCCTGGCATCTGATAAAGTCGTGCGATTCTACCCATGTGGCTACAGCTTCAGGCATGCCTCCAACTATCATGTATGTTCTGAATTGTTCTATTATCTTGTCATACAGTGGAGCAGGGAGGGGGGTATTGGTGGAAGAAGTATTACGGGCATCGAGTAACAGCTTTTGTCCATTGGCGAGAAGGAACTCATCAAATGTCATCGGGTACATATACAATGAATGTATGCGCCCTACTCCGAATGTAGGCAACTCATCGAGTGCGAATTCCAGCAATGAACCAGCTGCTATGACGTGCAAGGAGGGTATATCTTCTTTAAAGAAGCGGAGGGCCATAATTGCATCGTGACTCTCCTGTATCTCATCTATAAATAACAGTGTCTTGCCAGGAGTAATAGACTTACCATACATAGCAGACATCTGGATAATTATTCTTTTGGCATAAGATTGCTTTTGAACAATGCCTCGTATTCGGGATTACGTTCGAAATTTATCTCAATGTATGATTCGAATTGTTCTCCAAGGTGTCTGATTGCAGTGGACTTGCCTACTTGTCGTGCGCCACGAAGCAGTAATGGCTTGTGAGTTTCTCTTTTGCTCCATTCCAGTAAGTATTTATCTATGTTTCTTTCGTGATACATAACGAATTGAATTACACAATATAAAGATACTAATGGGATTTTAATCAAACGAATAATTGGTCATTTTTTGACATAAGTCAAACATATAAACAACAAAAATCTGACATTTGTGAGGAAATAATAGTTATTTTTGATAAAATCTCGGATGCCATTGACGATTAGTCTCCAAAAATAACAGTGCAGGTTATAAGCCTCGTTCATAACAACAAACAGAAACCCAAAATAATGATGCGTTTGCGATTGTATACAATAAACTACACTTATATCGGATAAATAAAAAAGGCAGACTAAAAGTCTGCCTTGTTATAGCAAAAATACTTATTCGTCAATTACTCTTTATAGCGAGCATTAAGAATCTCTACAACCTCGTTAGTAATATCAACACCTGGAGCACTATAGAGGACATTATCACCCATATTATTAGAAATGATAAGCTGATAACGACCAACAGCATACTCCTTCAGGAATGCCTGGAGAGTGTCATGAAGCTGAACGCTCAATTTAGCCTGTTCGTTCATAAGCTCCTGCGAAAGACGGTTGTTAAGCTCCTGAAGATCCTGCTCTGCCTTCTGAAGACGTTCTTGCTCCTTCTGAGCTCTGTCGAGCGAGAGGAATGCATTGTTTTGAACCTTGCGTTGAAACTCATTTGCATCCTGCTGGAATGTTCTTGCCTTCTGGTTGAAGTCGGCACGTGCTGCCTCCTCCTTAGCCATAATCTGCTCTTGAAGCTTCTGTGCCAACTTGTAGGTTAGCAACAGGCTGTCAGTATTGATATAGGCAATACCTAACGCACACGAGTCAGAAGCCGCTGCTCCACATTGATTCTGCTGTGGCTTTTCACATCCTACTACCATCATGCCCACAACAAAAAGGAGGGCGAGTGTTTTGAAAATATTATTCATCGTTTTTACTACGAAATTATTATTACTCACAAAAAGTGCACAAAGGTAACAAAAAAGTGTTGACTCAACAAAGGAGAACCATCTTTTTTGTTGAGTCAACATCTTATGCTATCAATTTCGTTTTACTCCCTTACGTTTTTGATTATGACCATGACTCTTCTTTCCATGACCCGAATAGCTATAGCCCATGATTGGTTCAGAGCATGGAACAGGCTTCATCTTATAAGAGCGCTTCTTCACATTTGATGGAATGATTCTATAGATAAGCGATATCTCATGAGCACCATTACCGAATGATGATAGATCACTAATTGTCATATCATACGAGTATCCCAATCTGAAGGCACTTATATTAATGCCAAGCGATGGAATGAGTGCATCCCTATTATTCAACTCGCCAGAAACATTGAAGAAGAGACCCCTGTATGAGACACCTAACTCTATCGGGCTATAATACCAAAATGCACCTATCTCAATCTGGTTGAACGAATATTGGTGTTTATAGTTAAGAGCCAAAGTCACTGTTTTTGGTTCACTACCTCTGTAAGAAGGCTCATAAGTCCATCGGTATCCAGCATATGCAGTAAGTTTTAATTTCAGGATATCTTTTGCATCGGTAAACGAGACATCAGGTTGCATCATATGGTCAAATGCTATACCTCCCCAGAAATCATCATTGTATATCATAACACCAGCTCCAGCGTCGATATGGTTATTTTTTGTTCTTTCGATATCAACGCTTGAGCCCCCGCCTACGAACTTTCCATCAGCCGTTATATCCGTAAACGTGACCATCTTGCCTCTGTCAATCTTACGTTGTCCTAATCTAAAAGAGATACCAGGTCGTACGTTTATACTCTTATTGATAGAAAATTCGTATGCATATAGCAATGATACATTGTTACCTACAATCAGACCTTTTCCTTGATTATCACATTGCCACATCAGACCTAAACCACTGCTGAACTGTTCGAAAAAGTTGTCGACAGTTATTGCATAGTTTTGGAATACCGATCCAACACCAGGCCATTGGTTACGATAGTTAAGACCAACTCTAAGACCATTTGTCAGACCTGTAAATGCAGGACTGAGGTAAAGAGGAGCCTCGTACGTTTGTGAGTACGAGACATCCTGCGCCTTTATATTGACACCACTTATTGCTAAGCCCATTAACAGAAGGGCCGTTGCTATGCGAGAGTTAAGTTTCATCTTAATAGCCTCCATATTACGTCTCCTTTCTGAATTATTTAATTACCATAACCTGACCCGACTTATTGTACTCTTTACCGCTCGAGTACTGACCCTTTGCAACCCAGACATATATTCCATTCGGTGCTATCGAGCCATTAAAGTATCCATTCCAACCCTCATCGATGTTGTCGGTCTCAAACATAAGCTGACCCCATCTATTGTAGATCTGCATATGGAATGTCTCGACATCCTGATATACAGGACGGAATATTGCATTGACACTATAAATACTGTTATTTGTACTTATATCATCTCGTGGTGCAAATGTATTCGGGAATACAATGAACCCACCGCGACGTGCCTCAACAAAGTTCTCTTTCGTCGTATCGGCCTCACAACCATACTCATTCCATACTGTCAATGTGACTGTATACACTCCCTCTGCATCATATTGGTATGACGGGTTCTTCTCAGTGCTTATCTGTCCATCACCGAACGACCATTCATAGGTTGCACCATTAATGCTTCGGTTGATGAAGTGAACCTTATCATCTGGCAGATAGAGCAACTGAGGAGCGGCGTCAAAGCTTGCCACTGGATGGTCATAAGCACGTATGAACATCGAGTACTGCGACGTCTTACCATCTGGTCCAGGAACTGTAAGTGTTACGTTATAGTTTCCTGGTGTCTTGAATGTATGAGTTGGGTTTCGAATATTACTTGTCGTTCCATCTCCGAAGTCCCAATGATACTCTTTCGCATCGATTGACTCATCTGTAAAGTGAACCATATGAGGGAAACATCCTTCTGCTTCATCGACTGTAAATCCAGCCTTCGGTATGAGTTTGTAAACGATAGATACCTCATCGTAAACCTCACAATCGTCTGTCTTTATCGTCCAACGGAATGTATTGACACCCTGCGACAATCCTGTCACCATAGTATGGTAATCAGTAGTATCAGCGAACTGAATATCCTTAGACGAACCGAGATATGTCCAGTAACCTGGCAAGCGTCCAGGATTACCTGCATTGAGCATATATGAGTCTACATAAGTGACATCATTCTCGCCTGCGTATGGATCGGCCTTCTGGCAATATACCACTACATCGCTCTCAGTGATACAATTACCATAGCTGATTGTCCATCTGAAGATGTTCTCACCATAACCCAGATGAGTAACCTCTGTCTTAGCATATGAAGAGTCGGCTATCTCACCTTCGCCTTGTAGCAATCTCCAATAGCCCTCGCCGACACTTGGAATATTACCATTCATAAATGTATTATCCTTACATCTTATCATTGTATCGCCCGCCATAGCCATATCAGGAATCATATTCCAAACGCTGACAGTATCGATACTCTGACATCTGAATGTCTCACCATTATATGTCACGATATTTTCAATTACCCACAAGAACTTGTTCTCGCCAAAGATTAGGTTACATACCTGTGTCTTAGGATCGAAGACATTTTCGAACGACTGGGCTCCAAGTTCATTATTCAAAGTGCCTGAAACAACCTCCCATCTACCATCACCAATTACAGGTGTATTGGCATCAAGGTTGCGGCACGACGAACAATCCTTATCGTCAGGACCTGCATCCGACTTCGTAGGTGTGTAGTTCGAGATTGTTACTCTATCGCTCTCAGCACACATACCATTGACACTTACAGTCCATTCGAATGTCGTTGAGCCGTAAGCCAAATCAGTCACTTTGGTCTGCGGCGATGTAGGACTCTCAAGTTTTCCACCACCTCTGTCGACAATCTTCCAAATACCTTGTCCGTAATTTGGAGTGTCTGCCTTGAGCTGATACTCGTTAGAACACATTGCCTGATCAGCACCGGCATTTGGTGTATCTGGCTTGTTATTCCTGATATGAACATCATCATCAAGAATACATGTCAACGTATCATATACCTCTACACCCTGAGCGTTAAGACCACGATATACTGGCGTCTTACGTGTTATCTTCCAACGGAATACATTATCTCCCTTACCTAAGTCAACATAAGTATGAGGATCCTTACTATCCTTGAAATTACCATTACCTGCTACTACTTCCCATTCGCCCCATTCCAGACCATCCGTTGTCTGTATGTAGTTACCATCAAGTGTAGCATAATCAAAGCAGAGATCCTGCAGGTTGCCGGCATTAGGCACACTTGGGCGACCACTTGTGATGGTGACAAGATCCTCATCACGACAGCCCTTATACTCGGTAGTCCACTTAAGTATATTCTTACCTCTTGCAAGATTAGAAATCTTAGTATTCGGTGCCTTATTGTCAGCAAATAGACCCGAAGATGTTGCTCCAACAACAGTCCACTGTCCCTTAGCAGCTCCTGGATCACTTGCTTCGAGAATGACATTATCTTCACATGTAATCTGATCGTCACCAGCGTGAGCCTCCATTCTGTTGTATTCAACAACGACATCAGCTTGTGAGAGACATACAAATGAATTGTCATAAACACGTCGTATGGTCCATGTATACCTGTTACCATTCTTATTGAATGGAACATTACGTATCTGAGTCATCGGCTCTTGAGGTGATACGATATCACCACCACCCTCTGCTATAGACCATTCACCAGTCTCTACGAATTTACCTGTTGCGTCATAAGCAAGCTGACCAGCAGATATGATAGTCGCATTCGTGTCGCAAAGCTGCTGGAAGTCACTCAAGATTTGTGCCTCTGTTGCAGCATTATTAACAACTACAACCGTATCAACTGATGGACACTCAAGATAGTTTACAGTCCAAAGCAGTACATTCTCACCCACTCCGAGGTTTCGAACCATGGTATGAGGATCGCTCTGATTGTCAAATGAGCCTCGTCCCGAGCCCGCTGCAATCGTCCATTGACCGACACCTGGCGAAGGATTATTAGCTGACAGACGAACACTATCCGTACATTGAGGAGCCACGTCACCAGCCTCCGACTTAATGAATATATTCTCCAAAACAGTCTCATCCGACAATTCGCAATTTTCATTCTTAATAACCCATCGGAATCTATTCAGACCGAATGCCAAGCCTTTGACTGTTACTGTCTGGTTCTCTGTTCCATCATTTCTGTAGAGAGGCAGGCGATTGACGAGTTCAGGTTCACCATTTGCAACGTCAGCATTAGGGTTCACAAACTGACCGCCACCCTCAATAAGTTCCCAATAAGCCTCTGTGAAATACATTGGTTTATTACCAGAGAGAATTGAGGTAGAACCGCAGACTTGAGTTGGTTTGTCTGCATCTGGTCCTGCATCAGGGATAGTCGGTGTGTTATTGATAATAATGACAGTATCTTGCGATACGCACTCACCGCCCTTGTCGGTTGATATACGCCATATAAGAGCATTTTCGCCATGACCAAGGTCGTAAACATCATTATCGATAAACTTACCTGAACCGCCACCAGCAATGAGCCATT
Source organism: Marinilabiliaceae bacterium (assembly GCA_021443545.1). Taxonomy (GTDB): domain Bacteria; phylum Bacteroidota; class Bacteroidia; order Bacteroidales; family Marinilabiliaceae; genus W3P20-009. The sequence continues at coordinate 52,733 of JABUTU010000005.1, forward strand.
CTCCAACACCATAAGTTGGTGAATTAGGATTAAGTCGATATGTACCATCGCACGTAGTCAGTACGCCACACGTATTGTCAACACCACAAGCCCAAGCCTTATCAGCCATATCATTCTTGACCGTTATCGTATCAGTGCTCTCGCAAGTACCGTTCGAAATCTTATAGACAAACGTATTGTCACCCTGCATTAAATTGACAACCTTAGGACAACGTTGGTTACGAGGATCTACTCCTGCTGGAACATTTGTCTTATCGAAATCAGCACCACCTGATATCAGCAACCACGACACACCGCTCTTGACATTGATGTCGGTGCCTCCAACCGTATGTATCACGTAAGGACGCTCCTTAGGTTCATTACCCTGAAGATCAAATTCATAATTACATATTGCACGGTCTCCGACTCTGTCTTCTCCTGCGTAGGCATCAGTAACTGACAGGTTCCATATCTGAACCGTATCAGATGTAACACCGCTATTGTAGGTAATTGACCATTCAAATGTATTGCGACCCTTCTGGAGACCTCGTACTGTTGTCTTAGGATCCAGCACATCATCGAACTGACCTGCACCAGCTATGACTCTCCAGCGACCGATACCATTGTATGGGCCATTCGCTTTGAGAGTATAGGTATCAGAACAGAGATTATAGATATGGTCGCCAGCCTCAGCAGCACGAACATCTCCATACGTGATATTAACCTCATCCCAGATTTCACAACCATGATTAACAACTGTCCAACGGAATGTTGAAGTTCCATTAGAAAGATTCTTAACCACTGCATTCGGGTTATGAATTTCGGACTGATCGATATCACCACCACCAGCCATGAGATTCCATGTACCCTCACCATAACCAGGTTGTACAGCGATAGCCTGCAAGCTTGTCGAATTTTGGGTTAACTGATCCTGGTCAGGACCTGCGATGTCATTTGTATCATCATTAACCATTATCGGTGCATTATTCGTTACAATGACAGTATCACGTGACACACATTGACCATTGTTGATAGATATAGACCAAACAAGGTAGTTATCTCCCTTTCTCAAACCTCCGACACTTGTATGTGGGTCCTTAGGATCGGCAAAGGTAAATTCACCCTTACCCGTCACACCAGACCACTGTCCAGCCCAAATACCCTCAAGATTTGGTGCTACTGCCTTCATGGTAGTCTGAGATGTACATATCTGGAAGTCCTTACCAGCATCCACATCAATTGCATTGTTCTTGACAACCAAATCAGCAAATGACGAGCATCCTCCACTCTTACTTGTTATCATCCATCGTAGTACATTCTCACCACGATCGAAATTACGAGCAATAGTATGAGGATTATACATATCGTCGAAGTCGGCATGTCCCTCCTTAACTATCCAATGACCCACTTCATATTTTGTATTGATTGCATTGGCGTTTAGGATAGCCTCATAATCACAGACAGTAAGTGAAGATTCAACCTGTGCTATTGTCACTTCGTTATTTGTTATCACGATATCGTCATAACTCATACAACCATCTTGGATAATAGTCCAACGAAGCACATTCTCGCCTCTTCCGAGATTCTTAACGTCTGTAGTTGCATACGAAGAGTTGGTGAATGTGGCATCTCCAAGCTTATCTCCATTTGCATCCCGGGCAACATCCCAATAACCAATACTATTAGCTGGTATTCTTGTCGCATCAAGGCTATAGGTACCACTACATGTACTACCATCCTGACCTGCCCTTACATCAAGTTTTGCATTGAATACATTGACTGTAACCGACTTAGAGCATGAACCATTGATGATAGTATAACGGAAGATATTATCACCGAGAGTCAAATCATTCAGATACAATGTTCTTGCATTTGGATTAGCTATCGTACCACCACCTGTGATGCGCTCCCACACTCCATACTGGTTGGCATGAATAGCTGTACGCCACTCACTTCCTTCAAGAGTAACCTCTGGACCACAGACAATATACTTGTATGCCATCACATTGTTATTCTCTTGCATAGTCATCATTGACTCATCAATGAGCACGTCTCCATTTCCGCCTGAGGCTTTAATGGTTGGTGTATCGGTCTCATTATTGACAAGTTCAATCAATGCAGAGCTCTCGCAACCATTCTTGTTAATTGTCCATGAGACGATAGTAGAGCCTTGGTCAAGGTTGAAGATATTTGTATACGAATTATTTGCGAACTCTATCTCACCTCTTCCGCTCTCAACTTTCCACAGACCCGTTGAGCCCTCAGGAACATTCGTTCCCTGAATATCAGTCTGACCATCACAAATTAGAGGTGAAACCGAAACAGCGCTTACAACAAGTATGTTATTGTTGATTGTCACCTTCTTCTCAAGTGTACATCCCTTATTGGTTGTTACCGTCCACAAGAATGTATTTTCACCCTGAGCTATGTCTGTCAATGTCGTGTTAGGAGAGGTTGGCTGAGCAATATCTGCACCACCATGAACTATAGTCCATAAGCCTCGTGAACCAGCTGGCAGAGAAGCATTCATCCTTGTCGTGTTAGTACATAGATTCTGCAAATCGCCAGCTGTGAATGATGGAATCTCATTAATCTCAATATCTATAGGCGCAGACCACTCGCCATAACCACAATCATTATGACCTCTTACTCTAATCTGACCTGTAAGATGAGATTGCGTCTCGTCAATAGCAACCATCATAGAAGCTGTTCCTTCACCCGTCTCCACTACAAATCCTGCAGGAAGTTCCCACTCATAATTTGTCGCGTATTTTATGACTGGAACACTGATAAATATCTCTTTATCACCCTGACAGTATGTTGATGGAGCTATGATAGCAGCTGGAGCCTCTGGCAATCTATTTACAGAGATAAGTCGCTCTATGTATTCGCTACCATCACAGTCATTTACGGAACGAACTCGCATTATGCCACCAGCAAAGTCTTTAGCCACGTCAACAGCAATCTTCCTTGTGCCATTACCTGAGACAATCGACATGCCTGTTGGGAGTTCCCATTCGTAACCTGTAGCATGGTCAACAGCATCAACAGAGTATGTTACATTATGCTGACCCTGACATACCAACTCATAACCCTTAATCATTGCTGGTTTATCAGCCAAAGGCAATACCGCTACAGTGACTGTTGCATCAACCCTGACTGGAACGCAGTTATTAGCATCTATAACGCTCTCGATGATATAGTCTGTTGTTTCAGTTGGAGACACCTCAACTGGCACTTTGTATATCACATTACCACTGGCATCAACATCCTGATATTGAACATCTATATTCGCTATCGTTCTCGTCATCTTGACACCCGCCTTATTGTAGTAATATGTAAGAGAATACGGAGCCTCACCACCACGAATAGTCATTATGATTTCAGTCTTCTGACCCTCACATATCGTTGTGCTTCCATTGGCTGTCACTTCTGGCAATGGCTTCGAAACAACAGTTGCCTCACCCTGCATATCACCGCTCTGAGCCACACAGTAGTTATCGCTGACAGATATAACCTTAAGCTTATAATCGCCTGGGGCCTCAGGAGTATAAGTAAATGTATATGGAGTCTCATCTGTCGTAATGTTATAGTTGAGAGAACCATCATTTACTACTACGTTCCAAGGAGCACCTGTCTCAGGAGTCAAATCTATCGTGACATCGGTTGATGTTCCATAGCATATTGTGCTATTACCATATATGTATGATGTCGGACGAGGACGAACAGGAACAGCTACAGCATTTGTATTAAATGTACCACGTCCGCATGCTGGATCAGTCTCATATATTGCGACAATTGAATATAGAGCACTCTTCTCTGGTGTGAACTGATCGACAACCTGTGGTGAAACTGATACAGGAACAACCACTTCCTTATTAGGATCATTATCACGGCGTATCACGACGTTAAGTGGACGCTTAGACAAATCCCAACCCGTCGTAACAAGTTTCAGTTCTGCATTCTGACCCTCACATATGTAATAGTCAGCATCTGTAGAGACTCTGCTCAGTTCAATATGAGCCTCAGGCTGATGCATTACGATGGTATCAGTCAGCCAACAATCTGTATTATAGTCGAATTTACCATCAACCTTACTGTCGTCTGTAACACGTATTGTATAAACACCAGCCTTCAGACCTGTGTAGACCTTAGAAGATGCCTGATCGTCATTGTTGTAGTTGTTAGGACCAGTAACCTCAATACGATATGAATTACCAGCACCAGGCACACCACCCTCAACCTTGAGTTCGAACGAACCTGTCAATTCATCGTAACAAGCAATATTGGTGCGTGACACCTTAGTCAACTTCAACTCATCAGGCTGAGTCAAGAGTATCTTATTGGTATTGTCATAACCATTGGTTGCAGCATTGTATGCCATATAATTAGCCTCTGCTCTATTGGCATCCACAACCTTGATTGTATACCAGCCCGGTGCGAGTTCTGTGACATTGAGTGACGACTTATTGTACTCAGCACCGACAACATACCCACGATCGTTATAACACTCTATCGTGTATGGGATTGTACCACCCGTCACATCAATATCAATCTTACCATTATCGTCGCCATGACAAGGTATGACGTTTGTTGCTACGATATATGCATTCAACGGCTCGTTTGGCTGAGAGACATGAATAATGCCCGACTCAACCTCGCAGAGGTTCTCATCCTTAACAATCACCTTGTAAGAACCACAGGCAAGACCTGAGATATGTGTTCTATCCGTAGCAATCGAAGTTGTCATATCATTAATATCATACCACTCATAGTGATAATTACCATAACCGCCCGATACTGCAATGGTTATTTCACCTGTTGACTGACCATTAATTCTGACATTGACAACACTTCTGACTGAAACGCTGAGAGGTTCTGCAGGTTGCTGTACCTCGATATCATTAGCCTCAACTATACAGCCATTCTGATCATTTACAACAAGACTATACTTACCAGCAAAGAGGTTTGATGCAACAGGACCATTATTGAACTGTGCATTTGAACCTGCCCAATAGTAAGTGTAATTACCCGCTGCATCAGGCGTACCTCCCTCAACAGTCACTGTTATTTGACCAGTATTAAGACCATTACACTTAACATCCTCAACTTCGATATTTGATATTCTCAATACCGAATTAGGAGCTGCGATGCTGTACTTACGCGTCACGACACATCCATAAACATCATCAGTTATGACAACTGTATAATCACCTTGCATCAAGTTCTTCTGAACAGGAGAACCTGGAACTATGTTCGCTGATGGACCAGTCCATGAGTACGAGTAGTTACCTGAACCACCGCTTACTGTCAACTCCAACTTGCCCGAAGCTGTGCCATAACACTTAACGTCCTCAATATTGGCATCTACAATCAGATTATATAGTCTTCCCAATGTTATTGTCTTCTCAACAACACAAGCATTTGGATTACCACTGATATCTACACGACTGTCTGTCACTGTCAGCTTGTATGTTCCAGCAGTAAGACCCGACTGACTTGCTGATGTCTCGGTATAACCACGACCATCTGTAGACTCCCACTTATAGATGTATGGTTTGACACCACCAGTCATAATAATATCTATGCTACCATCCATCTGGCCCTCACACGTCTCATCGTGAGGTATAGCTGTAATCTGTAGAGGAGTTGCAAACTCAATCGTCTTAGTTAGAGAACACTTGCTACGTCCAGCAGATGCATCAATTACAGTTACCTTGTAAAGACCATTGTGCATACTTGTCAGATTTGACACTGACGTCTGTCCTGCGAATCCATTCTGATCCACAGCCTCACCAGACCAGAGATAGGTCAGATTACCACCAAGACCCGTCGTAGCATCAGCCTTCCAGCCACCTTTGACATTTTCTATCTTAAGAGCTCCACCCATTCCATTCTCACAATCTACATCCGAAACCATAACGAGGTCGAATGAGATGTCAACTGGCTCTTCTATAACAGCCGACTTAGTCATCTGACATCCATTGGCATCTGTCACAGTCAATGAATAGGTACCCTTGGCAAGATTCTCGAGAGTACGCGTGGTAGCTTGATTGCTCCAAAGATATGTATATGGAGCTGCACCACCGCTTACGGTTGATGTTATACGTCCATCTGAATCGCCATAACAGGCGACGTCTGTCTTGTTAAGTTTGATATCAATAACATCAGGCTCAGCAACTTCGAATACTCTCGTAACTACACATGATGTCACTATATCCGTAACTGTAACCTGATATGTTCCAGCATCCAATGACGAGATGCCAGGTGTCGTAGCAGTAAAGGCATTAGGTCCTGTCCATGAATAGCTATACTTACCTGAGCCACCTGACACACCTATGTTAATTGAGCCATTATCACCTCCATTACATATTACATCGGTTACCGAGATTTCGCTCTCATCAAATGTCAACTCTATTGGCAATTCAATTGTCTTCGTCACAGAACAGTTATGTGAGTCTGTGAAGACAAATGTGTAGAGACCGCCTCGCGACACATTGCTCAACGTATACTCCTTATAATCGCCATTGGCATCAGTTCCATCAACTGGAGCTCCATCAAATACAAGATTTGCATATGGACCGCTCGCCACATATCGATAGATACCTGTGCCTCCATATACCTTAGCCTTGATTGTATGTTTGTAATGACAATCAACTGGTGTGTCGGTCAATACAACATCAATTGCTGACTTAGCATTCTCAACAACAAACTTCTCCTGAATTGAACATCCATTTGTATTGTCAGTAAGTGTCAGAGTATATGTACCTGGAGCCAAATCATACAACTCTGGAGCATTGTCATTAGCAGCTGTGATACCGACACCTGTCCACAAGTATCTCACATTATTAGAATCTGCAAATCCATCCAACTTGAGATTTGTGATAGCTCCATCTGCAGCTCCCTCACATTGCTCATGAGTGATGTTTGCTGAAACATTTAACTTTGTCTTGTATACAAGATTGAAGACTCTTGAAACCGTACATGTTGACCTCTCTGAGTCAGACACGGTCACTCGGTACATTCCCTCTGCCAAAGATGTAGCATTCTGCAATGTCGAACCCTCTGCCAATGGTGCCCATGTCGTTCCGCCATCCTGTGACGACTCCCACAAATAAGAGATTATTCCAAGATTACCTTTGACAGCTATAGTTATACTACCATCGTTTATTCCCAGACAACTTGGATTCTCAACTGTTGATATGACATGGAGGTTAGACAATGTGAAGAACTCTGATACAACACACTTGTCAAGTGCTGTTGAATTCAGGTCAGTAACCGATATCTTATAAGAACCCTCTGGCAGATTTGTATAAGAAACCAGATTGTCAACATCACTCTTTGTCATAGCAGAGCGATTCTCTGCTCCAGTAAGTGTTACAGAATAACTATTGCCACTCTTATTGTAACCACCCTTTATCGAGAATGTAACCTCACCTGTATTACCCTCACACTCAATATTTGTTTTGAAATTCTCTATCGTAAGCTGATCTGGCTGAAGTATCTCCTGCGACAGCAATGTATGAATACAATTATTTGCATCTGTAACATCAGCCATATAAATTGTACCACCTACAAGATTCTTAAACGTATGTGAACCTGTAGTCATTGCCTGTTCTTGAACAGATTGAGGATTTTTACTATCGTAGAAGTGTACATTATATGGACGAACACCACCCTTGACATATACCGTTATCTGTCCGTCAGGAGAACCATTACATGTCGTTACATCCTTTGGCGTCAAAGAAGCTATCAACTCCTCTGGCTCCTCGATTATATAATCAATTGGCTCACTCTCACAATTGTTATCCTTGTCCTTGACAACAAGGGTATACTTACCAGCTACAAGGTCAATGAGTTTTGGCTTATCACTTCCTTGAAGTGGTGTTAAAGAACCATTCAAGTACCAATTATACTCTGGATTACTTGTTCCTGCCTCCTTAACTTCAATAGAACCCGAAGCGTCGCCATAGCACTTCACATCAACCTTCTCAATGAGGTCAACAGTAATTTGCGAATGTTCTGTAAGACTAATTTGTTTAGACTTAGTACATCCGTTGGCATCCGTCACAATAACTTGATAACTTCCTGTTGGTTTGCCAATGTATTCGTATGTTGCAACATACTTACTATCAACAGCATCGTAAGTTGCTTTAGCCTTGTGAAGACCATTAATGAATACTTCATAATAGTAGTCCCCAACAACAATACCCTCAGTAGGATCTGCCACAGTTGCATTTAACGGTTCTCCACCGCTTACGTCAACCTTTATTGCATTATTATTGACAAATGCACAACTTCTCTGTGACTGTGTCACCGTTATCTCAAGTGGATTCAAAGGTTGGAGAATCTCAACTCTTTCCTTGAAACCTACGCCATTATGATCTGTCACTTCAATGGTATATACTCCGGCAACAATATTATCAATCAGATAAATACCAGGTTCCGTAACAGTCATATGAGTGCGACCATTAACCGTAATGACATAAGGGCCTACACCATTGTAGATACGGACATTGATTGCACCTGAAGGCTCTCCATAACAGAGGACATCAATAGACTTATCGATATTTCCATCCAAAGCGCCATTGTCGCTAACAGCTACTTCAACCGGATATTCACAATTATTATTGTCTGTTACAACATACTTGTACATACCAGCTGGTACATCACGCAACTCAAGATTATTTTGTGCTGCTGTACCAGATGCTACATACTGACTCGTTGCGTCATCCCATATATACCATTGAATAACATATGGATAAGAACCACCCTCGATAGAGGTGATACGGATAATACCAGTTGCATCACCTACCTTCTCGATGTCTGTTACAACATGTGTTGTTACTATAGCCGCTGGCTGCTTGACGTCAAATGATTCACTAATCTTACATCCATACCTGTCTTCAACTGTAATGTAGTATGAACCAGCCTTAACACTGTTCATCGTCGACACTGAGCTCAATTCATGGCGGAGTGAAGCCTCATTAGACCATGTCACTCTGAAGTAATCATCAGCTGAGTCAACTACTCCATCTCCGTTCAAATCCGACAACGATTCAAATGGTGTTCCACCAACTATTGTAACATCAATCCTACCATTAGCCTGACTATTACACGTTACATCATCAATGTTGACATTTCCAATCTCCAAACGCTCTTTCGAGCCCTCGACTACAGCAGTAGCGGAAACAGAACAGCCATTGTTTACATCTGTCACGATGACTTGATAGCTACCAGCACTCAACGACTGCTGATCCTTAGCCCCTTCAACAATGCCAGTACCATCACCAAGCCATTTATACGTGTAGACATTCGATCCGCCAGTTACATTAACAATGACGCTACCATCATTAGAACCAACGCAAGTCTCCTTGCCATTGGTAGCAACGATGTTGAGCTTCATAATATCACTGACATGATATGGACCACCCTCAACTATGCAATTTGTTGCTGAGCCTTGTTCTGTCCTATCGAGATCTGTCACAAGTACTTTATAGTATGCAGCAACCAAACCTGCTTGATAAGCTCCGTTCCTATCATCAATGCCAGAATGGTCAACAGGCACCGTGCAAACTACATCTTCAAATGCAGACCATTGATAGCTATAATTACCTGAACCGCCACTTACATCAATAGTTACAGCACCAGTTCTACTTCCTGTACAATGGTTGTCAGTGATAACAACATCGTCGCTTATCTTCAACGGACTGACAAAACTGATTGTACGATTAACATCACAACCACCACTTCTCTTGACAGTAGCAGTGTAAATACCATAGGATAGGTTATCCTGTGTCAGTACATTCTGAGAATTACCTATAGTAATTGATGGGCCATTCCAGTAGACGGCAATCTTATTATTTGGGTCATCAATATATGCCTGATCTATCGCAGAATCTTCAAATACAATACTCAGCTTACCCTTAGAACCATCACAATCAACATCATCGACTATCGTCAAATCAAACTCAAGACTCTTAGCATCTTCAACACTCACAGCATCCTGAGCTGTACATCCATTTGCATCAGTTACTGTTACGTAATAATTACCTGAAACAAGACCTGTCAGTTTTGGCTCTGTTGTTACAACTTTGTGCGTGCCAAGGTTCCACTCATACTGATATGGTGAAACGCCACCTGTCACATCGACTGTAACCTCTCCATCTGCAACGCCATAGCATGAAGTCCTGACAGGATTTGCCTTAACTTTTAATTCAACTGGCTCTGACACAGTCCAACTATAGAAATAATTGTGCTTATCACCTGTATAATCAGCGTTAGCCCAGTCTGTAACAACCAGATAGTATGTACCTGATGTAAGCTCAGAAGCAACGCGCGTCGTTGCAAATGCAGGTAACATTGCGTAATTGTTTGGATCCTCATTTACCGCAATTACAGTCTCAGGATTGGTATTCTTATACCAATGATACTCATAGTTACCAATACCTTTGACGATAGTAGGATCTATCTGGCCATTGCTACCACCATTACACTTGACATCATATACATCTGCTGTGACCTCGACTGCAGAATGCAAAGTCGGTGTAGATGCTGTTGCAAGACACATATTCGCATCACGTACATAAAGCGTGTATACACCCCCTTCAACCAGACCTGATGCAGTATATGTCGTTGGATCCCAAATTACTGTACTTTCACCAGCCCAACTGAAATCATACATTGTCAATGCTGTCGTTGAACCACCTTGTACTCCTGGAGTAGTAAATAATGGATCTTGATATACTCTTACAGTACGTGCATTAACATCACTCAAATCGCCCTCCATCTTGAGATAGAACTCTATCTGAGTAGCTGCAAGCACCTCTGCACTCTCACGAGCAAAACACCCCTTATCATCAGTCACCGTCAGATAATATGTTCCAGGGCGGAGATTTGCTATATTGATATCACTTGAAGAGAATCCTTGAGGACCAGTCCAGCTATACTTCAGATTTGTCGCATCGTCAGCTATTACGACAGGTGATATAGCTCCATCATAAACATCACCATAACAAGTCTGATTCTTAACTGTCCAGCGCGAAGAATTGATATCAATATTCTGACTATTATCCAAATGGAAGAATACATCCTTATAGTTCTTAGTAGGAATCTTACCTCCTTCATTACCAGTTCCATCATCAATAACACGAACCTTATAGTATCCGACCGGCAGGTTTGTCAACGTCACCTTATTATCGTATGCTGGAATATGAATGGCATCCCATTGAGCTTGAGTCCATGAAGAGGTAGCATTCTCCAAATCATCAGTCTTACTATAATACCATTGATATGACAATGTTCCCGTATTACCATTAGCGGCAATTACAATCTTACCATCAGCAGCATTACTTGAACATGCAGGATTCTCCTTTTCTACAATCTCAATACTCAAATCCTGAATCTCAAATTCACGTTGTATTGAGCAATAGCCATCAGAGTTATAGTCAGATACAGTCAAGAGATATTTCCCTGGCTTCAAATCGCTCCATGAAACCATCTCTCCCATACCGCCATTTGGCTCAATGGCAGTTCCATCTGAATTATGACCTGTATTACCTAACGCAATCCACGAATTCAACACCTCAGTCTTATAGGATGCGGTTCCCTCTCCTGTCAATACAATCTGATAATATCTGTAGTTAGCTTGCTGACCATACAACGCATTTGTTGCTTCATCACAAATCTTTTGCTGCTCAACACCGCCTGTGATATAGAAATCAACCTCTCCCTTGCCATCGACACTATTCATCTGGAATCTGTCAAGGTTAATTGACAACGCTCCAGGTTGCTGTATCTCTACCTCCTTGAATGAACCATCAGTTGGATAGGTACAACCCATTGCATCCGTTACACGGAGACGATACAGGCCTCTTGCAGCTTTTAGACCTGTAAAGAGATAATATCCATTGTATGACATGTGGGTTGTATTCTCCTTACCATCGATGAAATATATTTCGTAAGGAGGAGTACCACCTGATACATTGACTGTAATCTTACCTGTCTCCGTATCTACACATGATGTAATATTTGTAGGCGTAGCTGTCAGCGTCAAAGGCTTATCTGCCTGAGCAATCTCGAATGGACCAAGATACTTGTCACAACTACCAATCTCTACATGTACCCAATACTTACCTGCAGGCTGTCCTGCAACTGAACTTGCCGTTGAGAGTGGCTTGCTTGAGTCGTAGGTATTGGTATCATCTCCATGCGCATCCTTAACTGCTGGATACCATACATAACTTGGCACCTCACTTCCCTGAACAAGAACAACCTCTAATGCACCGTCCATAGAGCCCGGCACGTAAATCGCACCTGGAGTATCCTTCTTAACAACGTTTCCGACTGCATCAACATAGCCACCCCAGCAGCTAACAGGGGTACTAATCAGATTCTCGACCTCAATCTCAACAGGGATAGTAATCTCCTTCGACAACTTACAACCATTTGCATCAGTCATTGTCACCTTGTAAAGACCACCCTTCGTCAGCTTGCTTGCATCTCCAACGTTGAGAGTCTCAGTGCTGACACCGTCGTGGAGCGTCACAACAGTCTGGGTTGTCACCTTCGTCACTGGTGATGGACCAGACCATGAGAATCTGTATGGCTCAACACCTCCAAGTGGGTTGGTCCCATATGAAGGTTCCTGACCACCCGTAGCCATTATCTTAATAGCTCTCTCGTATGGTTCACATGATATCGCCGAAATATTCATAAGCTCAAAGTCGAGCTTAGTAGCAGGATTTACAATGAAACCTACATCATTTGTATAGCTACATCCTTCATCATCAGTAACAGTAACAAAATACTCACCAGGAGCAAGGCCTGAAACTTTAGCGGAATTGCCCAATACGACATCTGAACCACTCCATTCATATGTATAGTTCTCATAAGAAGGTGCTCCATTATTCAGTACTGTGACAGTTATACTACCATCGTTTGCCTCAAAGCAACGCTCATCAACTATTGTCTCAAGAATTGACAATTTCTTATTGTATGACAAACGAATTGTCTGTACTGTCTGAGCCAGGATATTACCACTGTCATCCTTGTCGTTAACTACAACTGTATAATAACCCGCAGGCAGGAACGAACATGAAACGCCTGTCATGTGAAGCCTATTAGCAGCATCCCAATCCGCAAATGAATTGTCTGTAGAGAGCGGTATACTCTTCTTGATAGCTGGCATAACTGCATCATCGTCAAGAGTGGTAAAGCCTGGACCAGCACTATAGAACCACGAATAGGTAAGTTCTGTACCAAGAGCTCCCTCTACATTCAGAGTAATAGAACCATTTTTCTTCGACTCACACGATGGCTCAACTTTATCGTACGTAATCTTGAGTTTGCTTACAGAGACAGTCTCAGTCGTTGAACAATTTGTAGGCAACGAGTTGACATCTATTACTGTTACATCATACATACCTGAGGCAAGCCCAGCAACAGTAACCATTTCGTTTCCTGCTGTAAAGTCTACCCTATCACTTGTATTTGTCTTGGTTACTGACGTTACTTTTCCTTGATCATCACATGCCACTGTGAAGATAATTGCGACATTAGTTGATGTCACATTCACACGATAGAGATGAGACGAAGGTGTGCCTCTAAGAACACCACCTGTAATGTCAAATGTAATGTAACCATTGTCATTATTTCCAAGTTGTACTCCCGAAGTCAAGTTGTTCAACTGAAGGGTCTCTGGTTTCTTGACATTTAACATCTCCACATTAAGATTCTCATCCCTACGAAGTTTGGCCATACAACCTTTTGCATCAACCACCTCAAGCATATAGATGCTTCCAGCTCCTGCGGTACCAACCAAACCAGTATAGGTATAGTCTCCCGATGTCGTCTGCGCCTCATTAGCAGAGTTATTCTCACCAAACAGACGAATAGTATATGGGGCTGTACCTCCACTAACATTTACGTTAATCTTACCATTTGGAACATCTGAACATCCTGTCTCATCCAAAGCAGCAGCTGAGAACAACATCTTGACAGGCTGCTCAATCACGAACCCATCATCCAAACGCTCTCCAAATGTCTTAATACATGTCTGACCCGAAATGTCAACCCTACTAATCTCCACTTTGTATCTGCCTGCGCCTATCTCCTCGAGAGAACTTGTATTAGCAGTCGGATTATCAGAAAGAGAAATTGCTGTCCATGTCGCATTCTCATACTTGTACCACTGATATGCTGGATTAACAACGCCCGTTACATCAATTGTAATATATCCATCATTGCCGTCATAACATGACACGTTTCCTATCGTTGGCGGAATCTTTATCAAATCAATCTCTTCTGGCACAATGAATGTCTGCTCAGAAGCACAACCATTAGCATCAGTTACCGTCATCACGTACGTTCCACTAACGTTGTATGAGACAGTACTCAATTCGCTTGAAGAACTGATTGAATGGTTCGTTGGGCCTGAAATAGTGTACTTATAAGGCTCTCCAGAAATGAAAGGCGTACCACCCGATGGCAGTTGCGTAAATTCAAACCTTCGATTGTTACTCTCGCAATCAACAGAACCAGCAACTACACCCAACGAATATGTTATTTCTGTTGCTGCTTTTACCTGATGTTGCTTTGAGATAGTACATCCGTCATCATCAACAACTTGCAGAGAATAGTATCCAGGTTCAAGATTAGATATCGTTGATTCATTTGAAATATAACCACGAGGACCATTCCAATAGTACGTCAAAGGTTTATCTGCCTTCTCGCCATTTACTACAACGCTTACCGAACCACTATTAATTCCATAACATAGCTGATCGGTAACGACAGAATTAATCTGATAATTACGAGAATACTTAAGCTCGAATACCTCTTCAAGCTGGTCTTCCTTATGTGCTCCATTATCAGACAGTATAACCTTATAGAGACCCTCTTCTCTGTTCAGCAAAGTGCGAGATGTCTCCGTAGAGAGAGGCACATAATTGTTTTGGTTAGTGTCGAACATATACCACTGATACTTGACAACACCTTCAGCACCATCAACAGTGATTGAGACAGAACCATTCTTAATGCCATCACAATCAGGGTCGACGATATTTGACGAAGTTATCATCAATCTGTTGAGAGCAAAGCCGTCATTAGCCTCACATGTTGCAACATTCGCATTCGCATCTCTTACTTTTATCGAGTACGTTCCTGGCTCTAATTTGCCAAATGTGGCGTCAAATCTGTTATTAGCACTATCCCAAATAGCACTATTAGCACCACTATTGAAATTAGCTCCTGCAGTGAGTAGCATTATCTGCGTGTCAAAGCCTACAACATCATCACTTGATAGAAGTACCTCATACTTATTAGGATGTGATATATCATGAACACCTCCAGCGATTGTAAACTCAACTCTTCCATAGCCTTTTAATGGATCTGATGCATCTTTTGAAGCATCATTCATCACATATTTGATGATATTAAGGTCTATGCTTTCATAAGCTACAATTGACTGAGTGATTGTAGGCAGAGTACAGCCGTTTGCGTCAATAACTGAAAGTTTTCTATCGCCTACAGCAACATTCTCGAAACGATAGTATCCTGTAGTTGAAATTGGATTACCGCCATCAAGCGATATGCTGTATGGTTTTGTTCCTCCCATCACTTGCAGAGTAATAACACCTGATTTGTCACTCAAATCGCAACTCTTAACATCTTCATGCGCAATAGTATATGCAAGCGCTGTTGGCTCAAATATTGTATATGTTGCCGATGTCTTACAATGTTTGCCATCTTCTACTGTCAACCTATATACTCCTCCATCAACACCCTGAGTAGCAGAACCAAGATTGATTGCATCCTTAACAACAGTAGTAGCAAAATCCTGGAACACATTTGTCGATGCCGTTACCTGTTTCTCCCACAAATAGGTAAATGTTCCATCTCCTCCTGAAACAGTATTGGTAATCCATCCATTTGATGCACCATTGCATGTTACATCACTGACTACAGCATTATCAATGACAATCTCTTCATACTGTTTAACTTCATGCTCTACAACAGCAGAACATCCGTTTAGGTCGGTCACAGTAACAATATACTTGCCTGCTTTGAGATCATCAAATGTCGTAGACGATGTAGCATTAGGTATCTTCTTCGCCGTTGGCGAGAGAGTCAGCATACTATATGTACTGGTTATAGGATCTACTTTTCCTCCTGAGACTGTAACCTCAAAACTACCATCATTTGCACCATAACATATAGTCTGACTTGGTGAAGTAACATCAATAGCTAACTTACTTGTCACGCCATCATATGTTACATTCACATTCTGTTCCAATGAGCCACCATCCCTATCTTCGATTCTAACTTTATACGTTCCCTCTGCATAACCTTCAAGAACTAATAATGTATTTCCTGCATATGCAGACTCTTTAAGTACGTCATCAACATATATATTAAATGGACGCTTACCATTTGTTATCATTATGTTGATGGCTCCTGTAGATTCACCGTAGCACTTTATCTTGTCGGTTGTAATCGCAACATCAAGGGCTCCATTTGCTCCGACTGTAACAGCAACAACCTCTGATTCGCAACCATTAACATCAGATGCTCTTACATAATAAATATCTGATGGTAGATCAGTACGTAGATACTGATTGTCATAAACACTATTTGGCGTAAATACGCCTGATAACTGGTCATATGATCCCCACTCAACCTTATATGGTTTTGTTCCTCCTGTTACCTCATCCACGCTAATCTTGCCATTATCTTCGCCTGCTACTGTCACATCATAAGCAGTAACTTTAAGGCTCATCTTCTCAGGAGAGGCTATAGATACTTCGACGGGCACTGAACATCCCTTATCATCGGTAATCACATATACATACTCACCAGGAACAAGTGACGTCAAGGCTGTTGTATATTCATATGAAGTTGATGTTCCGTTTAATCTATAATTATAGTTTCCACTGCTCAGAGGAGTACCACCGCTGATTGCAAATGAAACCTCACCATCATTACCACCAAAGCAAGTAACATCAGTTGTAGATGCCTGAACGGTCAGAGGCTCTGTAGGACCCTTAACCTCAAACTCTTTCGAAGCAGTACATCCATAAATCCTATCAGTTACAACAACACGATAAGAACCGCTTGCCAGACCAGTCTGGTTGCTTACTGATGTATTCTTGTCAAGTCCTGCTCCTGAACCACTCCATGAATATGTGTATGAATGAGAACCACCCTGTACAGACATGCTTATTGTACCATTCTGCTTTTCAAAACAGGTCACATCTGTAGATGTTCCATCAACTGAGAATGGGTAGTTATCACCTATAACTATCTCTTGCCATTCTGTATTTGAAGGATAGTAGCAATAGGTATTATTGACACCATCCATCTTCCTTGGCGTACTATCTATAATACGTACTCTATATGTACCTGCTGCAAGATTGTTACGGGCGTTCAACGCAGTAAACGATGCTACATCCGTAACATCTCCCTGCAAATCTTCCCATGCATACAAATAATTGCCTGAGCCACCACTGGTCGTAATATTAACACTACCCGTATTTCTACCCAAACATGTTGAGTTAGAAGAGGTATACGTCATTGATAATGGCTGAACAAATGTAGCAAATCGCGTCTCCGAACAGTTCTTAGCACCACTGGCAGAGACTACCATTGCTGTGACAGAATAGCCACCACTAACAAGTCCTGTCTGAACTAAGGCATTCGCTGTTGTTGTCTTTGTTCCCGCCCATACAATTTCGATATTTATGCTACTATTAACACCATTCTTACGGTATACGACATTGAGTTGCTTTGTTGTAGGATCCCATGTCGCAACCTCTCCCTCAGCATTTGCTACTAAGAGTTTAGAGGCGCGTTCCAAGTCCTTGTCATTGAACTCGATAGTCAACTCACCATTCTCGCCATCACAATCAATATCTTTGCTCTTAACAAGAGTGAATGTTATGGATACTGGCTCAATAACAACAACAGAAGCTTCAGCTGATGCTCCGTCGCTATCAGTTACTATAACTTTATAACTACCAACAGGTACATTCTTATACTGACTCTCTGTCTGACCATTCTGCAAAATTGCATTGTTGCTTGCATCGACCATGTACCACTGATAGGTATACTTTCCACTACCACCAGTTGCCAATGCCGTTACCATGGCGTCTGACTGTCCATAACAAGACACTTCTGTAGCTGTTGCTGTTACATTCAGCTTATCATATGGTGTAACCACAATGTCGCTTAATTCAGCACTACAATCGCCATCATCAACAACTACCTTATATGTGCCTACAGGCAGATTATCGTATATAGGCTCACGTGTTGTTGTCTGCTGAACATATGCAGATGACGTTGCATCATATTTAAACCAGGTGTATGTATATGAGCCAACACCATTACCACCGGTTGCCTTAACTACAATCTCGGCATTAGAAGCATGACCTATTGGCACAATATGATCAAGCTCTATCGTAAGTTCATCATTGTACTTAACTGTCTTCGACACTCTGTTCTTACAGCCGCTTGCTGACTGCAATTCAAGAGTTAAGACACCTCCATTGAGAACTCCGCTAACAGACCCCACCTTCGTGTAACTTGCAAATACGCCAGTACCTGGAGCTGGCATAGATTCAGGAGTATACTTGAAGTTCACATTGTTATTATATGCTGTACCACTCCAGTTATAGGTATAGTAAGCATACTTAGGATCATTATAGAGCTGAGTTAGGACATATACGTCAACTGTTCTACCCGAGACATCACACGCATTCTGAACATCAAGTACAAAGTCAACATATGGATCCTCCTCAAGCGTAACAACATCTGACTCGGCATAACATCCATCTTTGTCAAGACCTTCGTAAATTCTCACTTTGTATGTTCCAGCCGTAAATCCTGTGAATGTAGAACCACTCTGACGCCATTCTGAGTTTGCTACCTCATTATATATGTGCTTGGTAGGATCTGTCTCCTCAGGATTTGTCAACTTATACCACGCATAATTGGCTGCACTTGTTAATCCTGTTGTAACTGCATTAACAACGATTTGTCCATCATTGCTACCATTGCACGTAGCATCCTTATGCGATGCAATACTGATTGATAAAGATTTCTGGTAAGAGAGTATAATATCCCTAAGCGTATAAACTCCCTTATTTATATCCTCAGTATCTTCAACAGTAATCGAATAGGTACCTGGTGCAAGATTCTGATAACGCATCTTACCTGTCGATGCTATCTGATCACTTGAAGGTATCGTTATTGTATTGCCATTAGAATCAACTGCTGTAATTGTAAATACCAATTTTTGGTTATCACTCTGTCCTGTCACTGTCAAATCAATGTAACCATCCTTATCTGACTCACATGAAGGATTCACACTCGACACAACAACATTCAAACCGAAATTGATTATTTCGCGGCATGTCGTCGCATCACTTGCAGGATTAGCATCTGACACCTCAGCAACGTAAATACCGGATGCTAAACCAGTAAGCGGAGTAATTGGTGTATTTAATGTCTTGATTGTAGACGAACCAGTGGTATTATTTGTCAGCTTTATTGAATATGAATAGTCTCCACTTCCTGGAGTAAGCTCTTTACCACCACTGATATTTAAAGTAGCTACACCAGTAGTGGCTCCTTGCGTCATATTAAAGTCAACCAATGAAACAACAATTGGATTGGTCTGATTGATTGTCTGTGTATACGCTTTCTCGCAGTCCTGAGCGTCTGTTATAATAATAGCATACTCCCCTTGACGCAAGTTTTTAAACTCTACAAGTGCATTCTCATTGATATTCTCTTTTGTAGCAGCTACACTCGTTGACGTCGCTGTACCTACTTTTACAACAACCTTATATGGCGCAAGACCTCCCTTAGGACGAACACTAATCGCTCCCGTCGCATTCGGATCACAACTATTGATGTCTGTATGAGATACTATAGCATCTATTGCATACTGAGGCAAGAAAATCTTCTTTTCTCCTTCACATGAGAACTTGGTACTCTCTACTGAAACCTTATACCATCCTACAGGACCATTTATTATATACGGAGTAGTATTTGCTTGCCAAGCTCCAATAGGTAGAGGCCCGAAATCAGTATCAGCCGGTTCTGTCGTTGGATCTGTAGAACTTGCATAACTCCAAGTGTATTTGTATCCATATTCGGCATAATGCGGTGCTGCATCAACAGTTATGGAACCATCTTCACCACCTTCGCATGCTACTATCGTAATATTCTGTGTATCGATATATATGTCGGAAGGCAAGAATATTGAACGAGTAATAGTACAGAATGAATTTGACTTATCTGTTACAGTCAACGAATAATTACCTCCATTTGGAATCTTCTCAAGACTCGTACCATTAACCGCTACTCCCTGAGGAATAGAGTCTCCTGACCATACAAAATAGTAATCTGACTCATTACCAGAATATGTAAAGTCTTTTATCCTCAACTCGCGATTTGGATCTGAACATTTATCAGTAATATCAAATGCAAAATCTATAGGCTTAATTCCCTTGACTTTAATATTTTTAGTATACGTACATCCTGTACGTGGATGATAAACTGTAAGAGTATAATCTACCTCCATTGGCTCATTAGAAGCATCTAACGCAGTAGGTAATAGTATATCATTCAGATAATACTGATTAGGACGTCCAGAAGATCTGTCTATAGTAGTTGCCTTGTGAAATCCGTTATAACCATCATATATGAAGGTCATCTCAGACAACTCTGTTGCGGAGAAACCATTTATACTAATAAGAGACGTTACCTTATTGCCATCACCTGCACACTTCTCAACACTCGTCGTTACATCATCAAAGGTCACCTCTCTTTGATATTCAAGAAGCATCTCTGCCGAAAGTTCACAAGTAACATTATTAGTTAGAAATTCTGTTCTTCCAGAATCCTTGACACGTACTTGATACTTACCAGGTGTCAAACCATCAATTCGACTCGATGTATTATTAGCTCCAGTATATGCTGTCCAAGTCGATGAAGCATCGTCCCATATATCCCACGCATAAGACAAAGAACCAACGGCATTCTCAGTACTTACCTCTAATGCTCCCTTGTAACCATCAGGGCATTCAGGCTGTGTTGGAATAAGACTAACATTAAACTGTGTCAGGACAATCGGTCCAAACGTAATATGACATGTATTAGCGTCAGTTGCTCCTGCCTCGACTGAGTTATAGTCATAAACCTCAAGCATATAGCTTCCAGCAAATAGCGAGTTGACTGAAATCTTTGTCTCGTTGTTTACATCAAACGACTCTTCAACTCCACTTAACAATGAACTGGTAGCTCCATCTTTATATAGATACCAATGGTAATTTACTTTGCCCGACTTAATCGCGCCACCTGTCAGAACGGCATCTATAGCACCTGTTCCATCAGCACAAAGCATTGAATTAGCTTCTCCAACCTTTACCATATTGCTGACATCCTCAACAACCACATTGTTTATTGTCTGCGAAACGCCCTTTGCATCCTTAACGGTTATACTATATGTGCCTGCGGCAAGACCAGTTATCTGGTATGTTGCATTTTGGCCATTTACAACATCTGGCTCAATTGGATCAGTATTCTGCTTGGTACTTCCCAACCATACATCATAATTAGGAGTACCATGTATTGTCAACGTTATTATACCATCCTGACCCCCTGCGCAAGGATTATTTGTTACAGTCGGGTTGACTTGCAATGAGTTGCCATAGACTTTGAATTTCTCATCCAACCAACAATCCTTACCATCTACTACGTTTATCCAGAACCAGTCATACTCTCCATTTACAGTTAAACCAGCAAGAGGATTCACATTCTCTACACCAAATTGCGTGGTTCCCTTAGATAGTTCTGTACCATCATACCATTTCCAGGTATAGATATTTCCTGACGCATTTGCAATCACATTTCCTCCCTCAATAGGATTAATCTCAATGGCTGCAACATGTTGCCCATTATCAGGTGTTATATCTTTCGCAACAACGATAAGGTCTTTTGGCTGCTTTATCTCAACCTCTTGTGTGATTGCGCGACAAGCAGCCTGGTCTGTACCAGGATATACATATATCACATAGTTACCTGCATCACCACTCTGCAACGTAAACTCTGCCTCTGATATGCCAGCAGTTGCTGTGACTGTCTGCGACTGCTTTAGTGTCTCAACAGTATTAACTCCTACCATCGTCAGCTTAAAGAGTTTATAAATATGTGTAGCCGAACCTCCATATGAAGCCTGTGCCTTAATTTTCGCTGTAGACTTAACAGTCGTTCCACTCTCGTAGGTATTGTCGGCACAAAGGAAATCTGCTGTCTCTATAATCTGAGCTTTGATGACAGGCTCTACACTTACTGGCTTATATCCACGACACTCATATGTAATAGGATTACCATCTGCAGTATATACTCCGTCATTTACCCAGGAAACGAGGTAATGAACGTAATATGGAGTCGCTCCTGATATCGCGCTTAAATCGACACCAAAATAATGGTCGACATCTGCATTTACATCTGCCCAGTCTGCAACCATAGAGGCAGTCGTGATGTCTGTTCCATCCCAAACAGATACCTTATAGTTAGCTACCTGACTATGACCATTGTCACTTGGTGCATTCGTAGTCCAACTGCCATCGATATTTGTTCTGATTGTCGCTGTACAAGCATCAAAGACTGGCTCTGCAAGAGAGACGGCATCTGGCTCATAAATAGTGTATGTCTCACTGGTCATACAACCTGTTGTCAGTGGAGATGCAACATAGTTGTCTGTTGCCCACAGGATATACTCTCCTGGCTCAAGATTTTCAAACTTAGGAATATTCTGCCAATCATACTTGATAGTCGTTCCATCTGACGCAGTAAGCTTATACCAGTAGTTGGTCAATGTGCCCTGCTGTCCTACATTGCCTCCCTTCATTCGGGTCACTTGCAACTGACCATCATCTGCACCTTGACAACTTATATCTGTAACGGCTGTACGAACAATCTCTATTGGGAATGATGGTTCCGTTACAGTGAAATTAGTAGTGTACAAACAACCTCTGTAATCCCCATAGCGCACAAATATTTCATAATCTCCAGCTGGCAGACCTTCAATGGTAAACTCATTTGTCTCAAGTATCTGTCCGTCGGGTGCAATAATAGAACCTACCGCAGCTCCTGCATAATACAACTGTACTTGTTGCGCCGCAACACTTAATGTATAATCTAATGGTGACGGATATACACTTAGCAAACTGGTCCAGCCAGATGCATCCTCCTCGATAGAAACTCCTGCTCTATCGATAATGAAATAGAGATTTGGCACAAAACCATTGTAATCTGTCTTTCCAATAGAGTGAGATGCGAGAGCTTGCAAATTAGTTATACGGATTGTTGCCTTACCGTCAGCAGCACCCTTACATGTCGCTGGAGTCTGTGTATATGTGAATGTTATATCAGGAAGTCTTGTTATCTCAAACTCAACATTATTATAACATGTCGTATTATCCATTGAGATAACCTTAACGCTATATTTGCCTGGATCCAAACCACTTATTGTTGTGCCAGACTGTCCAGGTATTACAGCACCGCTTGCGTATGACCATACTACATCATAACCAGTTGCAGGCGCTCCTGACGTGAACTGTATGCTCGCCGAGCCCTTTGTTGCTGTTCCACCGCCAGCATCACAAGAATACTCCTCTGTTACATCAACCTTAAAGTCGATTGGCTCAATACTCTTCAAATCCTGACGCTGACTAATATAGTAACAACCTGTATTCATGTCTTGAATACGAACAATATAGCTACCATCAGGAACAGACGTATATATATGTCTGTCTGTTCCGTCACCAACTGTCGAGGCTTGTACCGTTGTTATGTTCAAGTCAGATGCTCCAACCTGATACCACTGATATGCATAATCTCCAGTAAAATTCGGTGATGGTATTTGGACTCCATCTTTGTAGATATTCGTAATTGTCAAAATTCCATTGTTCTGACCTGTACAAGTGTCTTCTATCTTAATATCAACAGAATAAACAGGATGTGTCAGAGGTACTATCTTCATGATATCTGTCGAACAGTCTATCGTATGGCTCGTGAGCGATGCAGGAATAGTTCTATTGTACAATTCCGTTGCTCCATCCTTCTGCAGTACATAGACATTCTGCCCGTCCTCAGCTACGTAATAGACGACAGGAAGACTTGATTTAACAACCCATCCATCTGTTGGAATTGCTGTCTGCATTATCTTATGATTTGCATTATCATCAACAGTATAGTTTATAACGGCGTCTGTGACGCTCGCACCTGTTGCTAATACAAGATCATAATTTACATTACCATCTGCAGCATGTGCAATCTTAAATGAATAGTAATCATACTTATCTAAGTCGAGATTCTGCTTTGCGAATTTCAATTTTTCTGTGAGAAGGTCGAAACCTGCCATTGGATTGTTCACCCAGTTATCTTGCAATGTACCATTACCATCAGGATACTTACTGCAATAGTATATCGTCTCATCTTGTAGCACATTGTGCTTTGGTGCTACATAGTATTGCTTCATAACCGACTGAGAACAGCCTCCATACGAATCGTCTGACTTAAAGATATAGTTGATGCTATATACTCCAGGCGACAGGATGCCAGGGTTGAAGTAGAATGTACCGAGTCTGTCATTGAGTGTTCCATCAACAGGAACATTGCTTACAACCTCATCTGCTTTATAGAGTACATTACCAAATGCATCAAGTATATCGTTCTCAGGAACGAACTCAAGACCAAAATTTCGTCCCGTTGATGAATCCTGAAGAACTACCTCAAACCAACCCATTCCAGGAACCTTCGTTGTCGAAGTCAAGTCAGGATGACTTGTCTCCAACTTATAGCTACCATTCATAGCAGTACAGAACGCGCGTGGCTCTTCTGTTGCTCCTGATATATCCTTTACGTTGAACTGCGCATTAGCAAAGTCGTTGATATTAAAACGCTTAGTTACTCGATACGAGCAATCACCGGCCTTATAGTCGAAATTAACACTCAACTGCGCGCGGTCGACTTTCTTGATTCTTGCCTTATACTCTTTCAAATCAAGACATGCTCCGACTCCGTCATTTGGATTATATGTTACAATTGAACCATCATTTAGAGTGATAGAACCATCATAGTCATCATCCCACACGAGCAATCCATCATATCCAGACTCACCCATAGAGAATGCACCACCAGTTATGGCAGTTCCTTTTGCATGGAACAAGACGTAATTGTTGCTCTCATACTGTGTGTAACCACCACTTGATGTCTCCCTCTTCGTGGTACAAACCTCCTCAGCAAGGTCTATTGTTACTGATGAACCGTCCTCTATATGTATTCGTCTCGCAAATGGATCGCCACAACCAACATAGTACAATACACGATAATCTCCAGGCGCAAGAGCTGAAGTATAAACCGCATAATCACTTATATAGTAACCACTTGCTGGAGGGAAATTATTCTTATTAATTTTTATTAATCCATCCTGACCATCTACAGGCACCTGCGGAATAGGTCTATCTCCATTTGGATTGGCTGGATCCTTAATATCCTGAATATAGAACTCTCCAGGAACGTTGCCATCAACAATGGTCTTAGGCCAGAAATATATCTTATTAGATTTATCCTTTACATCAAGATAATTTGTACTCCAACACAATGTTAGCGCTGGCGTCACATTGCTTATAAGCTCATGTGTATTAACATCATACCATGTATTTCCAGGATCATCATTAGCATCACTTGGCATTGTTCCATCGTTTGTAGTCGGGAACTTGCCGTCAGCTAACGTCTTATCGTTCCATGAATCCTCACCATAGATGATAGAGAACGGATCTGCACGATTCGTTAGGTATACCTCCCACGATTTGGTTGAAACACAATTATCTCTATCTGCCACAAATGTCCACTCAAAGAGATAGTGACCATCTGTATTAGCCTCGTAAGTCCATTCAAATGAACATGCTCCATAATCAGTCCAATCCCAGCCAATATTATCTGTTAGATCTTTTGACGTGTCGTCAGAATCTGCATTTCCTATCAAGCCTATTCCCTGTCCATTATAATTGACATACGGAATAGCTGTTCTATTAGGGTCATTCAATACTATTGTCTTAGGATAACCAACAGCGAGAGGATCTATTTTAGGATCTCCTATCTGCTTTGTACCAGCTATAACCTCAGGGTCTGAAGCTACATAATAACCTTTTAACTTATTAATAACTACCGTACTTACACCCGACACTCCCTCGTAATTATAATCGAAAACTTTGTATGTCACACTCTCTTTCTCAGGAGCCTGAGTATGGTCAATATGAGTATCAGTCGCTACCAACGAACGACTTGGATAATTCAAGAGTACACGTACGGTTGTCTCCGACGACATAGTACAATAGCTCTTATTCATATTATGAGCAAGATCTCGGAGTATCTTGACAGTTCTCGAGTAGTCGGCTCGACACTGATCATTCTGGTTGTTTCTACACTCCGCTCCATTGTCAACATGCAGATTTATTGATGTAGTATTGTCATTACCTACAATTGCAGGAACAAATACGTAATGGTCTACAGCATTATCATCCGTTGTCTGCGCTCCCGTAGCATCAACTGCATACACTCCAACACCCGTAAATTTATAATAATAATCATTTACATTCGGCTTTGTATATGTAGTAAGCTGGAATGGTGTTTTATATGAGAATGCATTGTGATTATTGAGATCTGTCTGTGTCAACTTCGATGCTGCTACGATATCTCCATTAGTGAATGTGTAGTACGAAGACTCAGTGATAGCGAACTCCTCAGATGAACCAGCAACATTATCATACGCATACTGTGCGATGACTGTAACAGGCATACCATCTGGACAGGTTACAGAGAAGTCGTGCGTTGTTCCCCAGTCAGTTGTCACTGTTACCTTATTTGCAGCAGAGGTTACAAAGAAACTCTGTTTGCGTGCGATAACTCCCGCAAAGCCGGTTGGCACTGATACTATATTGAAGTTCCTCTTTACTACATTTGGCTTAACATAATCAACCAAATTACCTGAAGTTGGAGAATTATACGTGAGCTTAGGATCACCATTGTCGTAGTACTGATATCTGTATACATATGGTATCAATTCATACTCTTTAGTGTCTGTCGGGCATAGGAAGTCCTCAGAGAATCCTCCTTGGAATCCTGATGTAAGACCCTTGAACTCAAAGAATATCTCATCAGCTACCGGCTGGAAGAGTTTCGACTCTTTCTTTACCTCATATACGCATCCCGTCAATCCATCCTTATACTCATAGGTCCATTCAACCGTCTTTCCATTTGCATTCCAACGATGATGGAGGAGTGGACTAAATGTATATACTGATGTTCTACCATCATCAACAGGGTCATCTTCATACATAACTCCCTCTACCAAAAGCTTACCATAACCGCCCTCCGTCCAGTTATCAGGCACACCTCGTATGGTAATCAAATCATTTGTACAATAGCAATCATCTGCCTCGATACTGTACTCAGAAATATTTCTCTTCTTATTGACAGTGAAATAACCATCAACCCAGAATACTTCCGGACACATAACCGACTTAAACCTAACCTGATAGGTCGTACTGTTTGCATTAGCATGGGTAAGTGCAGGAACAAATCCCGGACAATTTGCATCTATATATGCTTGTGTTATTCCAGTAGCTGTAAAATCACGAGGATCAAATATCGTAGAACCATTCTGCATTGTCGTTATCTCGCACAAGTCATTCTGGTTTGCTCCTACTATATAATACTTACCATCGCCCGGACTGAAAAACTCGCGAAGCAGGACTGGATCACTATCTTCACATATTGACCATGCTGGATCGTCCTGATCTATCTTAAGTTCAGTTGAATTCGGTCGTATGTTCAACGTGTACTCTGTTACAGTTGAAGAACATGACTCCGCACTCTGCGAGTCCTTCGCAACAACATAATAATTATATTGATAATTACCATTCGCATCATAAAACAATGGATTTCTCCTATTCTCGGGAATACGTGCAGAGAATGTGTAATTAGGTCCCTTAGCAAGAAGGTCCGCCTGAAGTAGATTGTCAGATGAATACCAGTAATACTCAAGGTTTGTCGTAGCTCCCGCAGATGATGCCGTCAGTGTAATCTCCTCACCCTCACATACTATAGATGAGAGTCCCTCGCTCGACTGAGTGATTGTTACTGTCGGAGCTGTCGGAGAGGACTCAATGCTGAACACCAACTCATCCGAAGAACAATCTGGAACTGCTGGTGCATCCGTAATAACCGAAATAGTTACATCACCTGTTGTCAGATTAAAATCATTTGCAACAAAATCAAATGTAAATGTGTAATTATTTGAATGTGTAATACGAGGATCAGTACTATCAACGTATGTCGCTACACCATTGGATACAATCTGCAGACGGAATGAATAGAGCGCATGCTTGTCTACCTGATATCGTATTGTTACAGGGTAATGCTGATTACCTTTATCTGTAACACAGAAATGTCCCGGTATGCTCGAACTCAACTCTGGTTCCTTAACCAACTTTATCACCTTTATATCGTTGGACTCATTTGACTGACATCCTTGCGTGTTCTGTCCTATTACCTTATATGTCCCTGCTGGAATTCCAGCTCCATCATCCTGCGTAAATGTAACTATACTTCCATTACCACTCTTAATAGACCTTGTGTACTTAACAGTATTATCAGCAGTATTCTGGAGTATATATGTAGTATTCGGATCACAGCCAGTCACAGTAACCTCTGCTCCCTCCTTACTTCCATTGGCACAATAATAGAATGGCACCGACTGAACAACTGGCGTCGAAGGTTTTGCCTCTACCAAAATATTACCAGCAATATCCGAAGAACATACATTATTCTGTGATGGATATGCCATTGCATAGTAGGTGACATCCTCCTTCTCTGAGGAAACAATACCGAATGACAAAGTGCCTGTTCCATTTCCCTTCAAGATTCCAAGGGTATTAATCACCTCTGTTCCTGTCAGCGGATCATTTGTCTTTTTGTATACGACATAGTTGACATCCGGATCAGTTACCGCAGTACCACCCGCTGTTTGTTCAATAGAGATGGTTGTTGTACACTCATTGATATCACCTACGAGTTCCAACCCTTGAGTGTCAGGCTGCTTGACTATCTCTATATTGTTTCCACTCTGAACTGGTGTTTCACAACCATCTACACTGACTGCTGAGATCGTATAAGTACCAGTCTCTGACACAAGGAATGGATAAGTTATTCCGGTCTGCTTAACGCCATCTTTCCACAAGGTATATGTAGCGTTAGGATCATAATTCTTAACGCTCAAGGTATAACCCGAACCACTGGCGCACTGCGTTCCAGTCTGAGAGAGCGTTACATCGGGCGCAACAGCGTCTCCAATAGTAAAATTACCAGTAACAGTCTCACATGAAACACTTGATGTTATGGTATATGTTCCTGGGTCACTAACTCCATCAAAGTAATAAGGCACTGAAGAACCCAACAACAAGGATATCGTTTGCAATGGCGTAGTAACACCATTATAGGTTCGATACAATGTATAATTAACTCCAGCTGTAAGTCCATCAAGTCCGAATGTATAGTCAACTCCAGCACAATAATTTGTAACAACTGCTCCCTCAACTATTCTCTTGTCCACCATGTTGTAAGAACCACCTGCTGTGATGGTCAACGTTCCGCTTATCTTTTTATCACCTCCACAACCCTCTCGCTGTGCCTTAACATAGTAGACTCCCGCTGGTAAACCTGCAATGCTTATCTCACATGGCCCATTATCTGACAAAGCCTTTGCAAACAGGCCTGTTGATGTGTCGTCAGAATTCTTATATATTGTATAGGTCACATTCTTCTCAGCGTTAGCCACATGCAGACTCTTACCTGCCAATTCACTTGTACAGTAGCTCAAGGAGCCGATTGTAGTAAAGTCGCTATAACCAACAACTCTAAAAGTGCCACTTAATGGGGTTGAAGAACCAGCACCACACTGTGAGAGATATGCCGTTACCCTATATAATCCAGGCTCTGACACATAGAATCGCATGGTTGCACCCTCCGTTGTTCCCAAAACAGAGCTCATTGTAGAGCCTCCAGAAACCGTCGCAAATGGATATGTTGCCCATGTTGTTCCATTATCTGTCGACCGCTCAACCTGATATACTGCTCCTACTTGAGAACCTGACAATTCCATATATGTAGTAGGGTCGTTAGCACAACCTACATTATTATCTGTAACTCTGTATGTTGTGTTCAATGTAGAATTCACGACAGTAAAAGTCTTATCACCAACCTCAGACGGTGTGCCTCCACAAGCAGCCCATACCGAGTAAACACCTGCTGCTGAGTACGTTTTATTAAACGAATTACCTGTCGGAATCTTCTCAAGCATCACTCCATCTTTATATATGAAGTAATCAATAGATGTACTCAGACCACTTAACGATATCGTCTGCGCTGCACACGTTCCACCAATCACATTGACAGCAACAGTCGAAACCGAAGAACTTACGGTATAATTCAATCCCAAATCAAACGGAGTACATGTTCCAGTATAACCACTTGGAACTGCGACTACACTATAGTTTCCAGCAACAGCGCTGGCAATATTAAACACCAACGCTCCCCCTGTTCCTGCAACGGGTCCATCGACTTTGACTCCCGAACGATAGACATAATAGTCTACTCCCGTCTCCGAACCATTCAATGTGAATGATATAGGATTTCCTGCACAACCGCCAGAAGTCGCACTCAACGAAAATCCAGTAGTACGCGGTATAACAACTTCGTTACTCTGTGCTACAATAGTTCCTCCACACTTGGCAACTACATCATATGTACCCGCTGTCGTCGCTGTCGCAAAGGTATATGTCGTTGCCAAAGCTGTGCCATTTGCCACCTCGGCACCATTCTTGCGCAGGTAATAGATAACTCCACTCTCGGCATTAGCAACTTTGATATTGTATGCACTTCCTGTTGTACATGATGCTTCTATAATTATTCCTGCCGAAGGAGTCGGAGTCACTGTAAATACGCCCGACTCTGCCGTACAAGCCCCTGCTGATGCAACAATCTTATATTTGCCCGCACTATTAATCACAAATGAGAATGTCTGCGAAGCATCCGTCACAACACCTGTCGATTGTATGCTGACTCCATCCTTATACAAATCGTACTTTGCTCCAGGCTGCAATGTATTCGTCATTGTGATACTCTGTCCCTTAAACTCGCTCAAGCACTTTGTAGTGCCCGCTTGAGCAAATGTCGGTGCTGAGACCTGGACCACAGTAACCTGACCGAGTGTCGTCTTACATGTTGCTCCAGCTAAAGCTCCTGATACAGTAAAAGTACCTGATGCATTTACATGAATTGTCACGTCTGCGCCTGTACCCGCAACACTCTGACCATTATCAAGCGAATATGTCACTCCCGCCTGAGACGACGGTATTATGACATCACCACATGTTGTAGCACTGACAAATGGCGTAACAGGCGTGGGACCAACCTCAAATGTTCCTATGTCACATGACGTTGCTGTTCCATTGTAATTCAGTCTGACTGAGTATGTTCCTGCCTTCGACATAGCAGCAGGCAACGTTCCAAGCGTCGATCCAGATGCCGTTCCAAGATTTGCATACAAAGCACCATTCTGATAGAGACTAAAGGTCACTCCATTAGCCACATTTGCATTCGAAGCAAGCTTTATCTCATTATCTATATTAGCACATCCTACCGTCGTCGACAAGGTATTAGTCTTCATATAAAGTGCCGAAGACTGTTGCCCTGCCACGCCCATCTGTATGGTATAACCAGCAGCTGTGCCATATATGGTATATATTCCAGGATCCGTAAATGTCCACGCAAGAGCCGAGCCATTACCCACCTTCGACTGTCCTGCGCCCATCGAAACTCCATTCTTATAGAGCTCATACACAACACCCGTCTCACTCGTGTTAAGAGATATGGTTCCGCTCGCGCCCATACACACATAGCTACCAACCACATTCAGGACTGACGGAACAGGTGGCAACTGAGCCGAAGGATTAAGAGCAACTGTTGTTATTGTAGATGCCTGTGGAACCTGAAAATTACCACCACTTAAAACCTGTGATTTATATGGCGTTTGGGAATAGCTATCGGTTGCATCTGCCAAACCTTTCAGATAAGCAAAGCCTAAATTTCCACTAAATTTGTTTTTAAATGAAGTTACAAAAGCATCATAGTCGGTAGCATTATCGGCAATCTGTATCTGGAAATAGTCAGTATAAGCCCCTGTCGTTGAAAGTTTTATATCATACGTACCAGGCATATACTGAGTACTCGTATTATTGCCGTTATTCATATTCATAGGAAGTCCCGAATATGCTCCTATCTCGGTCGTTGTAGATCCTGTAGGAGGGTATGTCACAGCTGCTCCTGATGTCTTATCCTCCAACTTGACCATTAGATAGAAATTACCATCAGTGCCTTTAAGCCACTGCATGTCCTTTATGACTGTCTCTGTCGATGCCTGTCCAAAGAGTACAAACGAGTTAACAAAAACAGCAATAGCAAGTAGTCCGATAGTTCGTAGACTAACTCTTGCAAAGCTACGGAAAGTAGCACTTAATATCTTCTCAAATCGACTTCTCATACCTGTCGAATATTTAATTTCTTGCATAATCATCTTAGCTCTTAATCAACATATATCTGCTACCAGGTAGTCCCTTTACAATTCCTATAAATTCCATCTCCAGTAACGTAGCACTCAATTCACTGACTCTGACATTACACTCTCGTCCAATCTCATCAGCTGTCTTCTCTCCACTTAGTAAAACATCGTATATCTTACGCTGTTCCTCCGTCAACGACTCCGCCGTCGGAAAAAGTTCTCCCTGAATTGCTTCATGCGAACTCTCACTGACCCAATTCATCACTTCATCAATATCACTCGCGGAAGTGACGAGTCTGGCCTTCTGTTGCCTGATAAGGGTATTACACCCTCTTGACATCTCCTGTAATGGCGAACCAGGCATCGCCAATACGACTCTGTTATACTCAATCGCCCTTGCTGTAGTTATCAATGATCCCCCCTTTTCACCACTCTCAACAACTAACGTAGCATCTGCCATTCCCGCTACAATACGATTGCGACTGATGAAGTTAGGCGCCTCGGGCTCAATTCCCCTATAATACTCCGTCAGCATAGCCCCTCCTCCCATTACCATCTGCTTCGCAATCTCACGGTGCTGACTCGGATATACCTTGTCCAATCCATGAGCAACAACCCCAACCGTCTTAACTCCACACTCCAATGCTGCCTTATGAGCAACAACATCAATCCCATACGCTAAACCACTCACTACAAGCATATCAGGATGACACTTCGATAACTCTCCAATAACTTCACGACACCACTCCCTTCCATATGCCGTAGGTCGACGTGTTCCAATAACACTCAAGACTATTCTGCTATTTAAATCCGCACTTCCCTTAACATACAACACCATCGGCGCATCATCACACATTCTCAATCTGGTCGGATATCGACTGTCAGTCAAAAACAATGCCTCCACATCAAATTTCTCCATCCACTCCACCTCAGACTCAGCCTTCAACAATACCTCTTCTCTCTGTCGAATTATCTCCTTTGCCGTTACTTCTGAAACCGAATCGATTTTAATCAAATCAGCCAAATCCATCTCCATCACACCGACAAAACTACCCGCTGCAGCATAGAGATTTCTCCCTATCTTAGGTCCAACTCCCTTGATCATTCCAAGAGCTATAGCGTTCAGTATTTCTGCCGTCATAATATAAATCATTATTTAGAAGGCATAGCTATTGCCATACCACCTATTAAAATGTCATTTCCGCACCTTTGCTTCGTAGTCAAAAACATTCTATATCTCCATAACATTTTTAATATGAGATATTTAGAACTATTGACAACGTCACAACATATCCGCGCATAACATACTCTAATATACTCATTTATCATCTTTTATCCAATTAAAAAGAAAAAAAGATTAGAATTAACAACACCTCGCAAAAATCCTTTATCACAACGGATTAGACCCTTTTAACACTGATTTATTGCGATTTTTCTTTCAAATGCGCAACCATACAATCTATCCATATTGATAATAGTTAAATTATAAATAAAAGATTCTTCACTCAAACATACTACGACCAACTTTAATTCTACTTTTCTACTACTTTTCTACTACTATGTTTAACATAATACAAGAGGTGCATCATTAAGCATTTCATACAAGTCAAGGCAGATTAGGCATTTCAATGATGTTGTATAAGAAAACAAAAAGAGCTAACTTTGCTATGTAACATATTGGAGTCTTTACTCCTCAGCCACAACAAATCAAAATGACTCTCAAACTCTTTATAACATACATTGCATTGATTATACTTTGCTCTTGTTCGAACAATACAAAACACGATTCCAAACCCGCTGAGACAATTATTACACCATACAAGCCGACTCTGCTTTATGACCTAAACATTGACTCCTTAGAGGTTGATTATGGAATTGTCAAGAACCATCAGACGATAACCAAAATATTGATTGAAGCTGGTCTTTCATACTCTCAGTCGCTTGAAGCTGCAAACTCAATAAACGAAGTATTCGATATTCGCACGATAAGAGCTGGAAACAAATATACTCTCTTCTACTCTACCGACACAACTCACCAATTGTCTCATTTTGTGTACTCCATATCACAGAGGGATTTTGTACACTGCAACCTACGCTCTAACCCATATTCTGCATCAATAAAATCTCAATCCGTCACAACCAAAGAGCGTCTGGTCTCAGCAACTATCAATACAAGTCTGTGGAACGCTATCCATGACAATGGACTACCCCTTCAATTGGCTCTCGACTTGTCTGATATATACGCCTGGACTATCGACTTTTTCGGCATTGAAAAGGGCGATTCATTCAGCGTGATATTTAACGAAGATTACGTGGATAGCGCTTCAATTGGCATTAGTAACATTAAAGCAGCAAAATTCATCAGCCACGGATCTCCAATTTACGCTTTCAGCTTCAAATCAGACACAACTGAGAGTTATTTCGACTTACAGGGCAATAGCCTTAAGAAAGCATTTCTAAAAGCCCCGTTGAAATATTCTCGCATATCATCACGTTTCTCTAACGGACGTTTGCACCCAATTCTGAAAATAAGACGTGCTCACCATGGTATCGACTATGCAGCTCCAAGCGGGACTCCCGTCATGTCGATTGGCGACGGCATTGTAATAGCCAAAGGATGGGATGCTAAAGGCGGTGGCAATTATGTAAAAATCAAACATAATAGTGTCTACACAACAACATACATGCACCTTAAGAATTTTGCAAAGAACATAAATCAAGGGTGCCATGTTTCTCAAGGTCAAATGATAGGATCAGTAGGCTCTACTGGTCTCTCTACAGGACCTCATCTCGATTTCAGAGTAACTATGAATGGTAAACCCGTCGACCCTCTGTCTATTGAAGCCCCGCCGATTGAGCCTATCTCAAACGATAATATGCAATCGTTCGTCGAGCTTTCTGACAGTCTTAAAAATATTCTTGACAAAATTGAAACTTTGAAAAACAGCAATAATCATGACGCAGCTTTCTGATTTAGGCGAATTTGGACTCATAAAACGCATCTCTGAGGCAATAACCCTTCAAAACCCCTCTTCGCTGATGGGTATTGGTGATGATTGCGCTGTGATAGCTCCTTCTTTAGGAATGCGACAAGTTGTTACTACAGACCTGCTCCTTGAAGGAATTCACTTCGACTTGACTTATTGTCCTCTTAAACACTTGGGCTACAAAGCAATTGCAGTAAATCTCTCTGATATATATGCTATGAATGCTACTCCAAAACAAGTCACCGTATCCATTGGTGTCAGCAATAAGCTGACTCTGAAGGCTATTGATGACTTATACAATGGTATGCTTCTCGCATGCGAACGTTATGGAGTCGACATTGTGGGTGGTGACACTTCTACTTCTATGACTGGCCTTACCATTAGCATTACAGCAATAGGCGAGGCTCTACAAGATAAACTCTCTTTCCGCTCTGGAGCCAAACCAAATGATATCGTATGCGTTTCTGGCGACCTTGGCGCGGCTTATATGGGACTTCAACTTCTCGAACGCGAAAAACGCGCATTGGCTAATCAGACGGAAGACCAGCAGCAACCTCAATTCGATGGATACGATTATATTCTTGAAAGACAACTTAAGCCCGAGCCTCGTGCCGATGTCGTGGAATTCCTTAATAAAATCGAGGTCGTTCCAACATCTATGATGGATATCTCCGACGGGCTCTCCTCTGAAATGCTACATATATGCGAATCTTCAAACTGCGGATGCCGCATATACGAAGAGAAAATTCCTATCGACCACGTAACACGTAATATGGCAGAAGAGCTCTCTATCAACCCTACTATCGCCGCTCTGAATGGTGGTGAAGACTATGAGCTGCTCTTCACTATCAACCAAAATGATTACTCTAAGTTCCAGTCAACTCCTGGCCCCAATATATTTGCTATCGGATATATTACCGATAAAGAAAAGGGCAGACGATTAATCACTCAAGGCTCCAATAATGAGCTTGACCTACAGGCTCAGGGTTGGAAAGCTTTTGAAAAATAATATAAGAGATGATTGCATACATTTATGGCAATGTGGCAGAAGCCACCCCTGCTTATGCAGTAATCGACTGTAATGGTGTCGGTTACATGCTAAATATTTCTCTGACGACTTATACTCAGATTCAGAATCTTCAGAAAGTTAAACTTCATGTTCAAGAGGCTATAAGGGAAGACGCTTACAACCTTTTCGGCTTCTTTTCGACAGACGAACGTGAAGTCTTCAGATTGCTGACATCTGTCTCTGGCATTGGCGCCAATACCGCCAGAATAATTCTATCTGCATACCAGCCACAAGAGATTAGACGCGCCATCATAATGGACGATGTCAACACAATAAAGGGTATAAAAGGAATAGGTCTTAAAACAGCACAACGCATAGTAGTCGATTTAAAAGACAAGATGACTAAGCTTGAAATGCAAGACGACAACCAGACATCCAGCCTATTCCCACCGATGTCGCAGTCGCCTGTTCGCAATGAAGCCCTATCTGCTCTTGAAGTGCTTGGTTTTAAGAAAGATGCAGCCCAAAAGGATATAGATGCGATTCTTGCAAAACAACCAGACCTCACTGTCGAACAACTGGTCAAACTTGCTATAAAAGAGATTTCAATTAAAAGAAGATAGATATACAAAATAAAAATCTAAGGGGTGCATCAATACAACTTGATGCACCCCTCTTTATTACCTGTCAGCTATAGAGGATTAAATCCACTTAAGTAATTCTGAATTTTTCACCGCATTGTACTAAAATTCATAAAATCCTGAAAATTAGTTTCAAAACACTTGAGCACCTCATTATTTATTAGTACATTTGTGCTAATAAAAGCGTGGTTATGAGAATTGGTAGGCCGGCAAAGTCCGACACCATTTACAAGATGAGCATCCATACTAACTGAGGGCACCGATATGCGTCCACCCAACCGCTCACAATCGGTAAGGACGGCAAGAAACACTACACCCACAAGCATTGGGGCATCGTAGACGAGAAGCTGCGTTTCCATCCGGGAACGGCATACTTTTATGCCTCCATTGAAGAGAGGTAGAAACTTATATTCCCCAAGGAGTGGGATTTGAGCGAAATAGAGACTCTGTCGGGGACCAGTCGTCGTGGTCGCATCGCATACGAAGCCAATGACGTTGACAGCCAGTACGGGCCGACTTGGTTTCTGGGACAGGTTGCAGAGAGGACGTGGTTGCTCGATGACCTCAGGAGTGTGTTCGGAGGCAATATGGAGATGGTAAACGACATTCTCACACTCGCGTATTTTCCCTTCATAGACAATATAACATATTCCCACCTTGCCCAGTGGCAGCGCGAAGTGAAAGCCCCCTCCGCGCGGCAGCTTACAAGCACGGCCACAACCAGACTTACGCAGAGCATTACCGAAAAGCACAGGATGGACCTGTTCCGCCTGCGCGCCAAGAGACTGGGGAAAGGCGAGCTATGTGCCGTGACAACCAATCCAGATTTTCCATAATCATTTTCTCGTTGTTGGCATCAAGAGAGTTTGTTGCCTCGTCGAAAAAAATATATGGACTATTCTTGTATGCCGCACGGGCTATCAGAATTCTCTGTTTTTGTCCGACACTGACACCATGTCCATCTGCACCTATTTTCGTATTGTACCCCATTGGCAACTGCTCTATCCATTCTCTTATATTGGCAATATCGGCAGCATTTCTTACACGTTGCATATCTGGTGTATAATCGCATAGGGCTATGTTTTCCGCAATAGTATTTGAAAACAGGACTCCATCTTGCATCACACAACCGCACAATCTGCGCCAACTGCTTTCGCTGTAATTCTGCATTGCTACACCAGCGAGAGAAACTGTCCCCTCGATTGGCTGATAGAAATCCAGCATCATTTTCAGCATCGTAGTTTTTCCACTGCCAGAAGCTCCCACTATAGCCGTAACCTTGCCATGTGGCACTTTTACGGAAATTCCGTCAAGCACCTTCGGGGAATGTGGACCTTCGTATTGAAAGACCACATTGTGAAAAGCTAAATCTGCGTCTACTGGAATGTCGTGAATTTTCTCAACACCAGCAGGCTCTTCGTCATCGCGGTTGTGAATTTCGCCGAGTCGTTCCATTGATATATTAGCATCCTGAGCATCTTGGGTAAAGGAAATAAACTGGCTGACAGGGGCATTAAGTTGACCAATGATGTAGGTAAGTGCTGTCATCATACCGAGCGTCATATTGCCATCGATGACGAGCTTTGCTGCAAAGAAAGATATGAGAATATTTTTCATCTGGTCTATAAAAGTTCCTCCGATTTGCTGAGTTTGAGAAAGACTGAGTCCTTTCATACTTATCTTAAAAAGTCTTGCCTGTATTATTTCCCACTCCCATCTTCTCTGTTTTTCGCAATTATTTAGCTTTATATCTTGCATTCCTGCTATCAACTGCACAATATTGCTCTGATTGCTTGCTGCCTCTTGAAAGCGCATATAGTCGAGCTTGCGACGCCATTTTAGAAATAACAATACCCAACTTAAAATGTCTATTTTTAGCTGTCAAAGTCAGGAAAAAAAGATAGATACACAAAACAGAATAAACTAAGGGGTGCATCAATACGACTTGATGCACCCCTTACTCTTTATTCCCTTTCTGTTGTAGCAAATTAAATCCACTTAAGCAATGGGAAATCCTGCTTATGTGGCAAAAGTACATTTGCTGGATATATGCGAACTCCGAACTTGAATACACCTGGGAAATTCAAGCCTAATGAGACAGTGAATGTCGATATAGTCCCCTCCGTCTTAACACACGAGAATGGCTCTGCATTAACAATCTTCATCGAGTTTATATCATTACCTGTTGCGAAGACCAACTCCATTCCAAGCTCAACATCTGGGTTCTTCTTATCCACCTTGACTGTAATAGAATAGGTATCTCCTAAGCCCAGTTCCTCCTCAGCTATATTAGGCATATCCACACCTACAACCTCAATGGTATCCCATGTAGAACGAACCAAATCCTTCCACTGCGACAAGTCCTTAGCTGCCTTACAATTGTCAGCCTTTAGCACATTAGTGCGCTTTGCCTGAGGAATATAGAAACGTTGGAGATAATCTGTTATCATTCGCTTTGTGGTAAAGTCAGGAGCAATACGGCTTATAGAGTTCTTGATATACTTAATCCACGCCTTAGGCACATCATTAGTCTGATCATAATATAGCGGAACAATCTCGTTCTCAAGCATATGATAGATAATTGACGCATCCAGTTCATCCTGATACTTTGGCTCACTATAGGTCTGCTTATCTGTCAAAGCCCATCCAGCTCCCTCCTTATATCCTTCATACCACCATCCGTCAAGAACCGAAAAGTTCAAAACACCATTCAACTCAGCCTTCTGACCAGATGTTCCACTTGCCTCAAGTGGTCGCGTTGGCATGTTCATCCATACATCAACACCACTGACAAGACGACGCGCTAACTCCATGTCGTAATTCTCAAGGAAGATAATCTTACCTAAGAACTCAGGGCGATGCGAAATCTCTACAATACTCTTGATAAGAGCCTGACCTCCACCATCTGCAGGGTGTGCCTTTCCGGCAAAGATGAATTGTACCGGTCTCTCTGGATTGTTCACTATGCGAGACAAACGATCAAGGTCTGAGAAAAGAAGGTGAGCTCGCTTGTATGTAGCAAAACGACGAGCAAAGCCAATGGTCAAGGCATTAGGACGAATTCCTTCAAGAACTTCCATTACCCGCGATGGATCATCCGTAGCATTCAACGAATTAACCTTGCGTGACTTTACATAGTCAAAAAGTTTTTTCTTCAGTTTCTTACGAACACTCCAGATTGCATTGTCATCAACCGACTGAATCTTCTCCCAATAGTTCTTATTCGACACGTCCTTCTTCAAGTCAGGATGCAGATTCTCCTCATAGAAACGCTGCATCTCGCTGGCTGTCCATGTGCCGTAATGTACACCATTAGTCACATAACTTACATGAAGTTCATCTCCAGTAAATCCTGGCCATAAATGCTTAAACATGTCTTTTGACACCTCACCATGCAACCATGACACACCGTTCATCTCCTGTGATGTATATGCTGCAAGAACCGACATAGAGAATTTACCATCGTTCTCTCTGCCAAGCTTCATGAAATCCTCCCAAGAGATGTTAAGAAGCTCTGGAACATGATACAGATACTTTGATATTAAACCCTCATCAAACTTGTCATGTCCAGCAGGTACAGGTGTGTGCGTTGTGAAGAGCGATGAAGCTCTTACGAGTTCGAGCGACTGCGAGTAGGTCAATCCATTGTCGGTATAGTCTATCAAACGCTGAACATTAAGCAATGCTGCATGACCCTCATTGCAATGATATACGTCAGACTTTATATTCAATGCATTCAAAAGACGCACACCACCCATACCAAGAATCATCTCCTGCTTTAAGCGATTCTCCCAGTCACCACCATAAAGCGAGTGCGTGATTGGACGATCCTCTGCATTATTCAATGGGTGATCCGTATCAAGAAGATACAAAGGAACTCTACCTACTTGAGCCTTCCATACCTTCAATTGAACCTGGCGACCTGGGAAATTGATAGCAATAAACATAGGCTTCCCATCGTCTGTTCTAACCTCTTCGATTGGCAAACTCTGAAACTCTTGTGGTTCATATATCGCTTGCTGCTCTCCATTAATTGATAACGACTGCTTAAAGTAACCATAACGATACAAAAGACCAACTGCTACCATATTAACACGAGAGTCAGACGCCTCCTTGAGATAATCTCCTGCAAGAATACCAAGACCACCTGAATATATCTTCAGAATATTTGAGAGTCCATACTCCATCGAGAAATATGCTATCGATGGCTGATACTCAAATGGCTGACTCATGTACGCCTGAAACTTGGCATAAATACCATTAAGTTTTGCGACAAAAAATGAATCTTTCGCCAACTCATTCAATCGTGCATACGACACCTTTTCCAAGAGAAGAATAGGACTCTTCTCAACCTCTTCCCAAAGGGCCAAGTCTATCGACTCAAATAGTTCTATTGCCTCATAATTCCAACACCACCATAGGTTGCGTGAGATCTCGTGAAGGCAAGACAACTCCTTAGGGAGCTTAGACTTCACAATAATTGACTTCCATTGTGGCTCCGAAGAGGGAGCAAATTTGTTGTTGTTTTCCATTTTCCGATTAAGGGATTCTTATCTTACGTTGTATTGTTGCTTGTTTTATTTTTTTGTTACTCTCTTTCGCGTTGTCTTCTTTTCCGACTCTGCAACAACTTTCTCTGAAGTTGTACTCTTTTTTGAAGAGGTCCTCTTTGCTGCAGGCTTCTTAATCTCCACTCCAGCCTTTACCAATTGCTTCTCAAGTTCCTGAATCTCTTTCTGCTGCATCTCTATGGTATGCTGAAGAGTCTTAACCTCCTGACTCTTTTGAGGAACAGCTTGACGAAGTCGTTGCGCAAAGTCCGTCAATACATTCATATAGTTAATGAATGCATCATATGGCGTCTGATAGGGGTTCTGATAGGCTCTGTTGCCTCCATTCGCAAAAAATTTCGTCCCCATATAATAAAAATGATCAGACGACTGCAAATATTGCCAGTCTTTTAACAGAGCAGAATCAGAGCACTGTTCCATCAATGGCAAGAGAGCATACAACTTATCCACCGCTTCATTCTGCATCTCATTGCCCAGCCATGCCGTCACATCTCTTTCCTCATCCACCCAACTCGTCGCAGATGGAACATGAATTGCACTGACAGGTTGCAGAGCACTTGCGGCCTTAGATGGAGTTACAAATGCATAATTCTTATCTGACAGAACGACATTTGGTAATGCCGACAAGAAACCTTGAATACCACTCTCAACACTATGAACAGAACCGAAGGTCTCGTAATTCATGAAGAGATTTACAACCTCCTCCGATTCAGATACCCCATCAAGCCAACCCTTGAACTTATCCGCCGTCAGTGGCCATGAATCCCATGTCTGGTTCGAGAATCGTAATGAGATATCATCACTCATATGGTAATTCCTCATAAGCACTTTCAATCGTGGCTCGATTGAATTACAATACATGTAGTTCGATGACTTCCATCCGAGAATCTGCTTAGCTCCTTCACTTAGAATGGCTTTGAAACCCATCTGCGAAACCACCTCTCCAATCTCATCAGAATATATCAACTCTGTATTTCGGAATACAACAGGCACCTGACCAAATGTATCTTCTATTATCTTTACCTGCTGAGCTACTTGTCTCTTAAACTCCTCTACATTGCGGAGCGAGACAAGCGAATGCGCCGATGTCTCAGCAAGAAACTCTGCGTGCTTTGTCTTAGCCAACTCCTTGAACGAATCTATAACCTCTGGAGCATAAAGCTTCAATTGGTCAATCATGGTTCCCGAAATAGAGAAGGCAACTGAGAACTTACCTTTGTACTTCTTGATAAGGTCAAGGAGTATCCTGTTCGTCGGCAAATAACATGTGTGAGCCAATTTGTTGATATTTGACTCATTTGCATAATCATCATAGTAATAATGGTCATTACCTATGTCAAAAAACCTATAACGACGCAAACGAACTGGCTGATGCAACTGGAAGTATAAACAAATATTTTTCATCTTCTTATATTTTTCTTATTAATGAATTATCGGCATACCACCGAATCGTATATACTCTTTATCTTCACTGCCGAATTCTCCCACTTGAGAGAATCAACCTCCTCCTTACCATATTTAGCAAAAAGTTGCTGTAGTGACGGATAGTTGAGCACAGCGTACATGGCATCTGCCATCGCATCTATATCCCAGAAATCTGTCTTTATGGCATACTTGAGAATCTCCGACACTCCCGATTGATATGATATAAGCACTGGAACGTTGCTTTGCATTGCCTCGAGAGGTGAGATCCCAAACGGCTCCGAAACTGATGGCATCACGTAGAGGTCTGACATGCTGAGCATTTGATACACATCCTGTCCCCTTAAGAAACCCGTAAAGTGAAACCTATCCATAATCTTCAGACTTGCTGCACGTCTAATCATCTTCTCCATCATATCGCCAGACCCAGCCATTACGAAACGAACATTCTCCATCTTCTGAAGAACTTTGTTTGCCGCCTCAATGAAATACTCTGGTCCCTTCTGCATTGTTATACGACCAAGGAATGTTATAATCTTCTCATCAATGGTCTTAGGTCCAAATCCTGTGTACTCCTTCTTAAGAGGATCTACAGCATTATATACGGTAATAACTTTCTCAGCTGGTACGCCATACTTCTCAATAACTATATTTCGCGTCAGATTCGAAACAGTTATTACCTTATCAGCAGCATGCATTCCTCTGCGCTCTATGTCGTAAACCACTGGGTTAACAGAACCACCCGAACGGTCGAAATCAGTCGCATGAACATGTACTACCAATGGCTTCCCCGTCGCCTCCTTCGCTGCTATTCCTGCTGGATAAGTCAACCAGTCGTGCGCGTGGATAACATCAAAATCGTTCTCTTGAGCAATTATATTCGCAATTATAGCATAGTTACGAATCTCTTCAAGTAGAGTAGTGCCATACTTTCCTGTAAAGTGAAACTTTCCTTCACTATTAGTCTGTAGAAACCTGAACGTCTCGCCTACCTTCAACGATGTCAACTTCCAAAAGTCTTGTGGATCAACATAGGGGACAAGCATCGACTCTACTTCAATATAGTCAAGTTGCTTACTCATATGCGACACGCGCAGACGCTTTCCGTTAATGGAAATATTGTTAGCTCCAATGATATCCTCGACTTTGCTTTTGTCTTCGTCTCCGAAAGCCTTTGGAACTACGAACTTAACATCCAGATCTGGTATCGACGCCATACCACGGGTCAATCCGTAGCACGCTGTACCCAAACCTCCCGAGATATGCGGCGGGAACTCCCATCCAAACATTAAAACTCTCATATGCCTGTTTTTGTAGTTTTTACTCTTTTACTCCTCAACGATTTTCATCAATTTGAGTATTGCTGCCACATTCCACGCCATTGAAATCGCGCCTTTGGCCTGATGCGGCGGATTGCCATTATACCTCTCCGATATAGTCCCTATACAATGTTCCGTTATCTCTGAGTTAAAATCCTCTACGATACGGCGGAGCTGTGAAATTCCACTGTTTCTATGAAC
Organism: Marinilabiliaceae bacterium; assembly: GCA_021443545.1. Classification (GTDB taxonomy): domain Bacteria; phylum Bacteroidota; class Bacteroidia; order Bacteroidales; family Marinilabiliaceae; genus W3P20-009. The sequence goes on from JABUTU010000005.1 coordinate 97,551, forward strand.
TTCCACCATGACATCCGCATAGAATCCAAGTAACCACGGATACGCCGTTCCTTGATGGATTGCCAATGCTCTCTGCTCTTCATCACCCTCTATAGCTCCTATATACTTCTCGTCCTTCGGCGAGAGCGAACGCATTCCTCGAGGCGTCAGAAGTTCTCGAGTACATATATCAAGAATATTCTTCTTCTGCTCTCTCGAAAGGGGCGAATACTTTAATCCAGCAGCTATCAACATGTTCGGTCGAACTGAACCCGACTTGTGCTCTCCATCAATATAATCGTATAGATAATTCTGTGGATTGCAATATGAATACGTGAACGAGGCAGCTACCTGATCTAATCGTGGTGTCCACTCATTCACAAACTCTCTCTTCTTCAACTTCTTCGCAACTTCAAGTGTTGTTGCAATCGCATTATACCATAGAGCATTAACCTCTACCGCTGCACCATAACGAGGCGTTACAAGCCAGCCACTACGTGTCTGCGAATTCATCCACGTCTGTGGCTGTCCCTCTGCTCTCGCATATATCAGACCATTGTCCATTCTGTGCATCTTGCCTGGAATGCCATTCCAATACAGATACAACAAATCACGCATCAGTTCAAAGTGCTCCGTAACCTTCACTATGGATGGCACCCAACGCTCTAACTCATTAAGACAATAGAAGAACCACAAAGGCACATCTATCGAGGTATTGTTCATAGCACTCTTTTCTATATAGAGTCTACGAAGATTTGGAAGTGCTGTCTTTAGTATCTCTCCATAAACCTTCTTATCTTCCTGAAAAACTGCAAGCCCAGCCAAAGCGACAAACATATCTCGCATCTGTGGTCTCTTCCAGTGATAGCCCGCCTTTAGCATGACATTCCCATCTGGTTGCTTCTCTATAAATTGCTGTGCTGCATTTACCAATAAATTCTTGAGACTTGTTTTAGGCGTTCGATGACTAACCTCACGCGTGAACTTCGATTTAAGGCCTGACGGCGTGACTTCATTCAACGAGGCTGAAATAATCACACTCTCGCCCTTCTTTATCTGAAACTCAAAATAGCCAGGGACATACAAATCCTCCCTATAGTCATATCCTCTATAGCGCTCCTTGATATATTCCACATCCTTATACCAATCAGGCATTGCTATAAACTCTACCTTCTTGCTCGCCTGAAGATACAAATCAGGGAAACCAGGATAGAGACAAAACTTCGCACCATTGGACACCTCAGTATAGTGCGTATTCGCTTGCATATTCTCCCGCGTCAGCTTATGAATCTCCCTATATGCAAGGAATGGCTTTAATCTAAGGAGAGTCTCACTATGCGCATCCTCAAGCGTATACTTTATCAATACCTGATTCTCGTTCTCAGCAAGGATAAACTCTTGCGAAAGTACCACTCCACCGACTCTGTGCGTCAGCTTTGTTGTCGGATCTGCCGAGTAATCACACATATATTTATGCCCCTTCGGCTCAAAATATTCATCCTTATACTGCTGGATTCCTAAATTGAAAACCTTGTCATGCTGAACCACAGAACATTGCAACGACGACAACATAACATAGCTCTCCCCATTCATGTTCGGGAGCGGACAAACCAACAAACCATGATACTTTCGTGTGTTACAACCAGGTATACTCGTACTCATATACGCCCCTGCCCTGTTTGTTCGCAAAATCTCTTTGAATAGCGAATACTCCAAATTTGGAAGCTTCGCATTGTCAAATTGAATATACTTCATGAGTTCTTTGTTAATATATGTAAAAATATATCTCTTCTTGCTCTTGCCAGGATTCTCTCCCTTTAATTGCGTGTGAATTTATAATCTATTTTCGAAATAAACAACCTATCTGACTTATAATTAGTGCCATTCAACGTTTTTTAAACTTCTATACGAAATAAAAACACAAAAGTTGCCTCCTTACAGACTCCTTAATTCCCTAATATTCCTTACTCCCTAACGCAATTCCATGCAACACAAAGACTTAATTATTAATTTTTGTTAATCAAAACTAACAACTCTAAGTCTATTCTGACACTAACATAAGTCACCCCATCGCTTCCTGAATTCTCCAAGACGATCATCTACCAATCTTTTATGCTCCACCTCTGCCTCCTCGCCTCCCATAGGTCTATGATTAAGTATTTTCGACAACTTCTCTCCATCTTGCATGTAACGTCTCATCTCTTCTGTAAAATAGACTTCCGAAAATTTGAGGAAAACATAATCCACAGCAACTTCTGATGGATGAACCATATCTGATGAATAAAACCTGTAATCTCTTAAATCGTCTAATACAATTTCATACGATGGAAAATAACTCACATTACCTTCATTCTGGACTATCTCTTCCTCCAAAGCAACGTGTAACAACGACTTACTATACTGATTCCCATGTACTCCATCGCTCATATGCCGTATAGGCGACACAGTGAAGATTACAGTAGCACCTGAATTCACCTTGCGTATAGACAAAATTGTCTGCTGTATACTTCTTCTCAGCTCCTCAAGGGTCAGCACGCGACGATTAAACATCCGGCCATCTACCTTATGACAATTTGCAACAATAATCCCTCGCTCCACATGCTCATACACCCATGACGTTCCATAAGTTATCAACACTATATTTGCACTTATCAATTTCTCATACGACTCAGCGGCAATCGCTCGCAGTTTTTCTTTAAGGAGCTTCTCTGACGGCGCATTTATACTACCATGGGCCATAAATGAACTATAAGAACTTTTAATATTCACTATCTCTCCGTCTTTTATCTCCTCCGCCCCAACAACTCTCATTATCTGCTTACTTATGGAATCTGGATTATACACAACCCCATAAGGATTACTATACACCTCTACTTGACGTTCTCTTAAACGAGAAACAACAGAATCTGCAAAGCACGAACCAATAGAAAAAAGTTTAGTTCCTACTCCGTACTGCAATTTATGAGGACTCACATCAACCTGAGTGCGAAAAATATAATTCATACCATATATGCTTTTCAGGCAAAAGTAATCAATAAAAAGAACAATGTGTAATGATATCTGTACATTTAATCGTTATTTAATACAGAAAGGCGCACCAATAAAATTGGCACGCCCTCAATTTAATTATAGTACAAAGTAGAAATATCTTATATCACTCTCAAAAAGAAATCTCCTGTATTAATCCACATACTGTAATGTCTGTTCCTGTGACTTCTGCCACTCTGAGCCAGACCATGCATATGTAGTACGCTTGCATGGAGTTACACCACCATCATATTCATACTCCTCTTTTGTCAAACCATTGATACCTTCTGATGTCTCTTCATACTTGGCTGACATTATCAGATAACCATCCTTATCGAAAAGCATATCGTCAAATGTCTCAAAGCTCGAAATATCTTCATACGAGACTGATTCTGTCAGTGTCCACTCATTCTGCGTTGGCTTATATGTCACCTCTGCCATAAGACTTTCATTCTCATAGAGCTTAACACGCTTTGCTACACGCACCCACTCACCACTCACCTTTTTATAATCAACTAACTCTACATTCTCACCTTCATAGGTTCTCACTATTTTAGACTCTTCAACCCATGAATTGTTGTTGTATGCATATGTGGTCTCTTCCAAAATACGACCCTGCTCATCGCACTTCACAAGGGTCTTTGCGATTGTTGGTTCTGATGAAGTATCCGAATTCCTTTCGAGAAAAATCGCAGCACAAATAATTGTAACAGCTAAACAGAGAGTGATGATGATGTTTTTCATGTCTTTTTATTGTTTTCGTTTCTGAACACTTTGACGAACAAAAGAGATTTTAGTTACACCCAACCTTCATTTTTTTGACGAACGGGGTGATATTTTTGACGAACTAACTTTATTAGCTCATAAATTTACTCTTTTTAACCCAAAATAAGTACAATTCAAACTAACCTCATCCAACATATTTTGACATAAAAATAGGGCGTCCCAATACTTTGAGACACCCTATTCAATACTTATCAGTCCTTATTAGAATATTCCGACTTGCGTCACAAAAATAAGTAATGCATAACCGAGAACCAAACCTACAAGACCTACTATAATTCCCACCTTAGCCATTTCCGACTGCTTGATATGACCAGTTGCATGTGCCAAAGCATTCGGAGGTGTAGAGATTGGCAACGCCATAGCTAACGAAGCTGAAATTGCAATTCCAAGCAACATGGTTATAGGACCACCCAAGCTCTTTAGCGAATCACCCATACCAATTGCAATAGTAGTAAGAATAGGTACAAGCAACGCTGCTGATGCAGTATTTGACATAAATGTAGACATCGAATAGCAGATTAATCCTCCAGCAGCTACTACAACCCATGGCTCCCACGAGTCGAATGGTATTGCCTCTATAATATGATTTGCTAATCCACTCTTGTCAAGTCCAACTCCAAGTGCGAATCCTCCTGCTACCAACCACAGGACATCCCAATTTATCTCCTTCAACTCTCTAACTCCTATAATGCCAGTCACACAGAACACCGTCAAAGGAATGAAAGCAACTATATTTGCATTTATATGTGTAAATTTATCACACAACCACAATAACACTGTAACCGCAAATGTCACGTATACTATAATAGCTTTCTTATCCTTTCTAAACTCACCATCAATCTTGAGCTCAATAGTCTTTTGAGTAAATGGGAAGAATTTAAGGAGCAAGAACCAACTTATCGCTAAGAGAACGATTACAAATGGTATCATTACCATCATCCATTGACCAAAACCAATCTCACTATCTGGCATCGCCTGATTAAGATATCGCAGTGCAATAGCATTAGGTGGTGTGCCAATCGGAGTTCCAATACCTCCAACATTTGCAGCAATAGGCACTGCCATGACAATAGCTGTACGACCCTTACCCTCTGGTGGCAACAATCGTATTACAGGAGCAACAATGGCCAGCATCATAGCCGATGTCGCTGTATTGCTCATGAACATCGACAATACTGCCGTCACGAGCATAAAGCCCATAAGAATCATCTCGCTCTTCGTTCCAAAAGGCTTCAACATCACTCGAGCTATGTTAAGGTCAAGTCCTGTCGAAGTCGCTGCTATGGCAAGTGCGAAACCTCCCATAAAGAGCATAACGATAGGATCTGCCCAAGCCGACAAGATGCTCTTGTGCGAAATTGCCAAGCCAAACGACTCTCCCTCTCCAATGAACGGAGCAAACATACTGTCGGAGACCGTTAGCAACAATATAGCCATAATCAAGACTGATGTAGTCCAAATTGGAATAGCCTCGAAAATCCACATTAATGCTGCGAAGATAAAAATAGCGATTATTCGCTGTTCAATGACGGTCAGACCCGGAATGCCAAATACGTCCGCAGGCGCTAACCATGCTAAGAGAGACAAAATCACTGCTATAGCGATTTTAATTACCTTGCTTTTATCCATATTGGAATTATTTGTTTTGTGTTAATGGGCGCAAAATTATTAATTATAGTTAACAGAAACAACGTCTGTTAGAAGTTTTTCAAATTCTTCAAACGACTAAATAGATATTCCTGCTCTGCCTGCCCTGGTGTTGGCGTCAACTCACTCCTTTCTAAAAGCCCCAGAGTTGCCAGATCCATTATAGTCGTATAACCAGAATGAGAATAGATATGCTCTGAACTCATTAATAGGGAATATAACCTCTCAGAAGAGGGCCACTCTTCTATCTCATAATCGCCATAAATAAAATCAGCCTTCGGTATACCTCCTGTAACAATCACTTTGTAGCCACTTTTATCCTCGAGATTCTCAATCATACACTTAACATATCTTACCCGCTCCTTTCTCGGACCCGATGCGATAACAAGGTGTTGAACCGAATACATTTTTTTTTCCTCTACTTGATTACATTCTCTCGAATAAAAAAATCTGGACAAAATGCCTATATACCTAATCTTATTATGCAATACTCTATTAGAAGTAAAGGATAGCTTGCCGGAATAAAGTCCAGGCGACTTATCTGGAATCAAACAATAGTTGTATCGTCTAATCATAAGCGACAATACCCAGCTCACAAACCGAACTATCCATCTTGGTGCTCCCAACCATGGAATAGGTGATAACTGATGTGTTATAAAAGCACATCTAACCGACGACATAAACAGCCCATACCGATTATCAGATATAACAAAATCAACATTATAACGCTTTACCACCCGCCGTATTAAAATATGTTCGCTGATGACTGAATATACAAAATTCGGTATCTGAAACATTATAGATGTCCACGCGGGGAGGCATCCTACGAATTTAGGGGAAAACGATTTGAGCGGAACAACTATTAAAGCAGGAAAGTTCTCCGACAACAGACGAATGGAGTCCCCACTCCCGGCAAGAAGTACCTCATGACGCCTCGACATAAGATATCGCACCACGGGTATCATCCTCGTAGCATGACCTAACCCCCAATCCAACGGTGAAACAAGAACCCGCATCAGATTAAATTCTCAACAGCTGACATTCCTGTCTGCTGCGGATAATTAAGGTATTTCTCATAAAACTGAACCTGCTCGAAATAGTTCAATCGTATCTTTGTTGGTTGCATTAGATACGAACGAACAGGACGATCCGCCGAAGTATGCAAATCTACCATCTGAAGTCCCTTTATCTTCAAGTAGTAATCCAATAACTGTTTCCTATTGTATCTGCCTTTCGTCAGAACCTCCATATCACCTAATAGCTGTTCCTTTTGCTCCTCCCCTTTAGGAAACAATAACAAGACCAACTCCTCTTTAGCCCTCTTTTCTTGAGAATAACTCAAAAAAAAACGTAAGGCAACGAGGAATGGAGCCACTAATGATGTGACAAAAAATAAATAATACAACATATCGCCATTGTACGTAATGTAATTACGAAATGTTGCGCAACATTGTGATTATTAATTTTCGTTTTATACCTTTGCACCCCAAAAGGAATAGATTAATTATAACTTCTCATAAGACACATCAGAAGCAGTCACAATGAACAAAAGATTTGCTGAATATAAAGGATTAGACCTTGCCAACATCAATCGCGAAGTCCTCGAGAAATGGCAACGCAATATGACCTTTGAAGAGAGTTTGAAGGTTCGAGAGGGTGCCCCAAAATACATCTTCTTTGATGGTCCACCATCTGCCAATGGACAGCCTGGCATTCACCATGTTATGGCTCGTACTATCAAGGACTGTTTTTGCCGATACAAAACTCTTAAGGGTTTTGATGTAAAGCGAAAAGCTGGGTGGGACACACACGGACTTCCTGTCGAGCTGGGTGTTGAGAAGAGTCTCGGTATAACTAAAGAGGACATAGGAAAGAAAATTTCTGTAGACGAATATAATGCGACTTGTCGCAAGGAGGTGATGAAGTACATAGACCTGTGGAGCAAACTGACTGACGACATGGGCTATTGGATTGATATGAATGATCCCTACATTACATACGACAACAGATATATTGAGTCACTATGGTATCTATTGAAGATTCTTTATGACAAAGGACTCCTGTATAAAGGGTATACAATCCAACCCTACTCTCCCGCCGCTGGAACTGGTCTTTCAACGCACGAGCTAAACCAACCGGGTTGCTATCGTGATGTTAAGGACACGACTATGACGGCTCAGTTCAAGATGGTTCGCAACGAGAAATCAGATAAAATATTCGCTTTATGCGATGCCCCTCTGTACACTCTGGCCTGGACCACAACTCCATGGACTTTGCCTTCCAATACTGCTCTCTGCGTGGGTGAGAAAATCGAGTACCTGCTTGTAAGAACATTCAACCCATACACGGCCGAACCTATCTGCGTGATTCTCGCTAAAGACAGGCTCTCAGCATACTTCGCACCAGAAGGTGCCGATATGGAAATGTCATACAATGCAGGAGACAAAAGATTGCCTTACCGCGTATTAGCGTCTTACATGGGCAAGGACCTTATAGGCATGAAATATGAGCAATTGATGCCGATGGTCAAACTTGAAGGAAAAGCCTTTGAGGTTATATCGGGAGATTACGTGACTACGTCCGATGGAACTGGTATAGTTCATATTGCCCCAGTTTTTGGTGCTGACGATGCAAAGGTGGCTAAAAATTATGGCATTGAAGCATTAATGGTAATGGATGCCGATGGCAAGATGGTTCCTATGGTCGACAAACAGGGCAGAATCATGCCTCGTAGCAACATGGACCAGTCGTTCGTCAAAAATTATATCTATGCCGACCAATATGCCGAATGGGAAGGTCGATTCGTTAAAAATGCATACGATGAATCCCTAACAGATAAGGATTCAACAATAGATATTGACATATCGGTATCTTTGAAGTCGAAGAACAAGGCTTTCAAAATTGAAAAACATGTTCACTCGTATCCTCATTGCTGGCGTACGGACAAGCCTGTTTTATATTATCCTCTCGACTCTTGGTTTATCAAGACAACAGCTCTTCGCGAGCGTATGCAAGAATTGAACAACACAATCACTTGGAAACCTGCCTCTACAGGAAGTGGTCGTTTCGGCAACTGGCTCGAAAATCTGCAAGACTGGAATCTTTCCCGTTCTCGCTACTGGGGAACGCCGCTGCCTATCTGGCGTACAGCTGACAACAAAGAGGAGATTTGCATTGGCTCAATGAGCGAGCTAATGGAGGGCATCGAGGCCTCAATCAAAGCAGGATTCATGAAAGAGAATCCATACGCTAAATTTAAGGTCGGAGAGATGAGCCCCGAGAACTATGCTCCTGAAAACATTGATTTACACCGGCCATATATAGATGGAGTAGTACTCGTCAGTCCAAGCGGGAAACCAATGTACCGCGAACCCGACCTCATCGACGTCTGGTTCGATTCGGGTGCTATGCCTTATGCTCAATACCACTATCCATTTGAACATAAGAACGACCTGCCTTTCCCAGCCGATTTCATCGCTGAGGGAGTCGACCAAACTCGAGGCTGGTTCTTCACATTGCACGCTATCGCAACTATGTGCTTCGATAGTGTCGCTTTTAAAAATGTTATTTCGAATGGCTTGGTCCTCGACAAGAACGGCAACAAGATGTCGAAGCGTCTCGGCAACGCTATCAATCCTTTCGATGTGATTGGTTCTCAGGGTGCCGACGCAGTGCGTTGGTATATGATAACCAACTCTCAACCATGGGACAATCTGAAATTTGACCTTGCCGGCGTTGACGAAGTGAAAAGAAAGTTCTTCGGCACATTATACAATACGTATTCCTTCTTCGCATTGTATGCTAACATCGACAATTTCACGGGAGAAGAGAACATAGTTCCTATTAACGAACGTCCCGAAATAGACCGTTGGATAATCTCTCTTCTCAACTCTCTCGTTGCTGAAGTGTCTGATGCTATGGAAAATTACGAGCCAACTCGCGCTGGTCGCGCAATCCAGGATTTCGTTCTTGAGAGCTTATCAAATTGGTATGTACGACTTAACCGGAAACGTTTCTGGGGAGGTGAAATGAACCAGGATAAACTGTCGGCTTACCAAACACTCTTCGAATGTTTGAAAAAGGTTGCTATCATGACAGCTCCTATCGCACCTTTCTTTGCTGACAGACTCTATGTTGATCTCATGGGATTAGGTGACAGCGCAACTGAAACAGTTCACCTCGCAGATTTCCCATCAGCTTCTCCAGAATTGATAGATAAAGCTCTGGAACAACGTATGCACTACGCTCAGAGTCTTTCAAGTATGATTCTCGCTCTGCGTCGTAAAGTTAGCCTCAAAGTTCGTCAGCCTCTGAACAAAATCATGTTGCCTATATTGGATGATGATTTCAAACAGCAGATTGACTTAGTCAAAAACTTGATACTTACAGAGGTAAATGTCAAAGAGGTTGAATACCTGACTGATACAGAAGGTGTGCTCGTAAAACGCATCAAGCCAAACTTCAAGACTTTAGGTCCGAAGCATAGCAAACAGATGAAGGAGATTGCTGCAGAAATAGCAAAAATGACATCTCATGACATTGCTACTTTCGAGAAGAATGGTTCGTTCTCCCTGACTTTATCTGATGGCACGGTTGTCGCATTAAATTCTGAAGACGCTGAGATTCAGAGTGAAGATATTCCAGGCTGGCTTGTTGCTAATGATGGGGCACTAACAGTGGCTCTTGACATCAATGTTACACCAGAACTTAAAGAAGAGGGTATTGCTCGAGAGCTAATAAATCGCATTCAGAACATCCGCAAAGACTCTGGATTTGACGTAACTGATAAGATTATAGTATATATATCTCACAATCCAGCTACTGATACAGCAATAGAGCACCATGCAGCCTACATCGGTTCGCAAACACTGGCAACAAGTGTTTCTCTATCCGACGCTGATGCTCTAAAAAATGGTGTGGAAGTTGAAATAGACGATGATATAAAACTGACAATTTCAGTAAATAGATAATAACTTTAAACTTTAAGACAATGAGCGAAAAGACAAGATATAGCGATGAAGAGCTAGAAGAATTCAAGCAAATCATCATTGAAAAATTGGACAAGGCAAAACATGACTATGAGCTATTCAAAAATGCAATAACCCATGGGGATGGAAATGACACTCAAGATACATCCCCAACCTTCCACGTCTTGGAGGAGGGTGCAACTGTTCTCTCTAAGGAGGAGGCAGGAAGATTGGCTCAACGTCAACAAAAATTCATTCAGAACCTTCAAGCCGCTCTCGTCAGAATTGAGAACAAGACTTATGGTGTGTGCAGGGTAACTGGTAAATTAATCCCTAAAGAGCGTCTACGCATTGTTCCTCACGCAACATTGAGCATTGAAGCTAAGGAAAAACAAGGAGAATAACTGAATCCTGCCATGTCTAAATCAAACAATAACTCTTCGGTAAAAGGTAGAGCATACCTTTCTATTGCCACTATTATTGTCGTCCTTTTGATTGACCAAACCGTTAAGATTGCCATCAAGACTAACTTTATGTTGGGCGATGAAATCAGAGTCTTCGGAGATTGGTTCAGACTACATTTCGTTGAGAACAATGGAATGGCTTTTGGCATGGAGCTTGCTGGCGACTGGGGCAAGTTGGCTCTTACCTCATTCCGCATAATTGCAGTCGGCGGCATCGGTTATTATCTGATTAGACTATGCAAAAGGAAATCATACGTAAGCAAGATGTTGATTTTGTGCACTTCGCTGGTTTGGGCTGGCGCTGTCGGCAATATCATTGACTCAGTATTCTACGGCGTTATTTTTAATTCCAGTTTCGGACAGGTTGCCTCTATATTCCCTGATGGAGGAGGATATAGCTCCTGGTTACACGGGAGGGTTGTTGATATGCTCTACTTGCCAATTATCGAGAGTCAATGGCCCTCTTGGATGCCTTTCATCGGAGGTAACGAACTAATTTTCTTCCGACCGGTTTTCAACGTCGCAGATGCCGCTATCTCTGTTGGCATCGTTCTCCTGCTTATTTTTTGCCGAAAGGATATGAGCGAAGAGTTCGGCGAAGACAAAGCTACTAAGTAATCGTTTATTACTTAGCTACATACACATAGTCCACATACGCTCTCGCTTCTTCCCCAATAGCTTCAAGTTCCTCTCGGGTTGCAGTAGCCATAGCTTTGTATGGTGTCTCTCTTGATATTGTATATATATGCAACTCTGCCGGGGAGACTTGTCTTAGCATATCAATCCATAAATCAATAGCCTTAATTCCCATATTGTCTACCCAGACGCCACTCTCATTCTGCCAACGGCAAAACATGGTCTGAATCACTAAATTATTCAGCTCCCCTTCAACCAAAGCTTTTACAACATTTGCTACATCATAATTACTTCCGGTTGGTCGATCAAGTTCCCGAACAACTTTCATATCCATAGAATCAATTTTCACGCACGGCTTATCCACCCTCCTCAAAGCCTCCAAAACTCCTTTGTCAGTCACTCGAGTGCCATTTGTCAATACCGCAATGTGCGCTTTAGGATAGTACTCGTCCCTCAACCTTATCGTGTCATCTATTACTCCTGAGAAATCCGGATGTAGTGTAGGTTCGCCATTTCCCGCAAATGTAATAACATCAAGAAACTTTCCTTCACTTCTCATCTTCTGCAATGTCTCCTCCAATCTTTTACTCACGGTTTCTCTTTTCGGTATCGTATGTTCTTCCGTCTGAGGAAATATAGCATTTCGATTAAACCCACACTCACAATATATGCAATCAAATGAACATATCTTATGAGCAGCTGGATTAAGATTTACTCCCAGTGAGACACCCAATCGCCGGCTTTCAACTGGACCAAATATGGGACTACCATATAATACAGTAGACATTACTTACCTCTTGAATAATTAAAAAATATCTGTCATAATTCTCTCAGTCGCACCGCACATACTCTTGACATATTCACCAGCAGCTACCCCTGATGAAGATAGTTTTTGCGAATCCTGCTCGAAAGAGTCGAGCAAAGATCTAAGCTGCATTCCCGTTGTGACTGAATATCCTCCTCCGCACTCTATCAAATCGCAAGCCTCCTTAAAACGCTTGTAATTCGGGCCAAATATTACTGGAATTGAGTATGTAGCAGCCTCTAATGTATTGTGTATCCCCACTCCGAAACCTCCTCCTATATATGCAATATGACCATACTTGTAGATGGTAGAAAGAAGTCCTATCGTATTAACTACAAGTACCTTTGAGGACGCAATCGCTTCATCAGGCTCGGTATATAATGTATACTTTACCTTCAGTTTAGCTGTCAGACTTTTTATACGCTCTTCATGAATCTCATGAGGGGCTACAATAAGTTTCACATCTTTTGAATTGTCGCAAATGTATGGAAAGAGAATATCATCATCAGGTGGCCATGCACTACCCATAACTATCACCTTTTTTGCATCCTTGACGAAATCTTCCACAATCGGAACAGATGGTGATGATTCTGAAATTTTCAGGACTCTATCGAATCGAGTGTCACCAGCCACAGTGTATTTTGATTCCAGAATACCTATTGTTTCTAATAAATCAGCCGAAACACTATCTTGCACATATATATGTTCAAACTTCCGCAACATACTTCTAAACCACTCTCCCCATGATAGGAAGAATGGTTGCTCTTTTCTGAATATCATCGATATTCCATAAAGAGGAATATTTCTTCGGTTAAGTTGATTTATAAAGTGGTACCAAAACTCATATTTTACAAAAAAGACAACACCAGGGTTGATTGACTCAATAAATCGCTTTGCATTCGCTCTGCTATCTGCTGGCAAATAGCAAACCATATCTACCTCTTTATAGTTCTTGCGAACTTCATAACCTGAGGGTGAATAGAACGTTAGTACAATCTTTTCGTCTATGTGTTTTGCTCGTATTGCCTCTATCAAAGGTCTGCCTTGCTCGAACTCGCCTAAAGACGCAGCATGTATCCATATACAGGGTTGAGAGTTATCGTATCCCTTAAGTTTTTTCCACGTCTCTTCTCGTCCATCTACTAAAAGTTTCGCCTTCTTATGTCCTAAAATAGCTATAAGCTTTAGCCCTAAGAGATAAATCGGCATACCAACGGCATATAACACACTTACCAATGTTTTCATCATTCTTTGTTTTGTTATATATAAAGAGTTAACATTCGCATATTATAGTATTGAATTCTCCTCTACCCAAGGTTCAAATCCTATAACGCATATATCATCTGTTTGTTCATTAACACCCTTCCATTCCTCTAATCTACGATTCAATATTATCTTCTGATCTCTTGCTGGCATCTTATGAATATTAAGCAACAAGTGCTTGAAACGTCTATATTTAAACTTCTTCTGCTCTGGTCCTCCGAATTGGTCTAAGAAACCATCTGAGAAGACATAGAATATATCACCCCTTTCATAGTTCACAACGTGGGTCCTATATTTGGGAGTCCTTTCGATAGCCGGATCTAACGAAACATTTGTTCCAATGGAGAAATGATCGCCTCTAAATGTGATGATTTCGTTTTGGCGAATCATATACATATCGTTCATTGCTCCAGCAAATTCTATCTTATGCTCCTTATGATGAACAACACTGATTGTCAGATCAATACCATCATTAAAGTTTTGCTTCGACGAATCATTTCTATAAATCATACCGAACGTCTCCTTATGCAACTCTGTCAAAATCTCTCCTGGGTCATCAATTTTCTGCCTCATTATTATATTGTTCAGATGGTCCATGCCTAAAATTGAAATAAAGGCTCCAGGCACGCCATGTCCTGTACAGTCGGCTGCAATAACAAACGACTTGTCATCTCGTTGAAAAAAGCGATAGAAGTCACCTGATACTATATCTTTTGGTTTATAAAGGACAAACAATTTGTTAAACGCTTTGTCTATAGTATCCGACCTATGCATAATTGCCTCTTGTATATGTTTGGCATAACTTATACTATCCGTCTGGTCTTTGTGGATCTTAGCCAATCTATTGCGCTGATCTTCTATTGCCCTCTTTCCCCTCATCTCCTCAGCCATCAAACGAACCTTTCGATTTACATTTTTAAGCCGCATATCCAACAACAACCACAATACGGCAAGTATCATTATTCCGTAGAATATTAATGCAGGAATTGACAACCACATCGGAGGAATAATCCTTATATAAAACACAACACTCTCGCCCGACCATATCTTATCGCAATTGGAAGACATAACCTCCAGTCGATACTCTCCTGGTGTGAGACCTGACAGATAAATCTCATTACTCGTCCCAACATAAACCCAATCATCTTTTTCCAGTCGATACTTATATTCATTTCTGGATGGAATAGAAAGATCTGAAGACGACATCACAATGCTAAGAGATGCTCTCATTAGATAGTGCGTCTCATATACAGAACCTCCTTTCTGCGACAATGAGAAACTGTTGCCTGCCTGACCATACGACATTCTGCTAATGTACGTTCGAGGAAGCTTATGATTTAATGCTACATTATTAACATCTATGACATTGGGAGTAGCTGCTCTGCCGAATATAAGGTTATCCCCTACCAATGCAAACTTATGACATTCATTGCCTATATTTTTCAAGCCATCATAATGATTGAACTTATATGCTTTGGCATTCTTCATATCGACATAACCTATTCCACTATTGGAACTAATCCACAAAATGTCATTTGAGGTTCTCAGCAAACTATATATTATACAATTATCAAAGTAGTTGCTAAACTCAGCCGCCGTTACATGTTTCGACTCTTTATCATACGACAATATCCCAGATGCAGTTCCTATCAAAACTCGATTTCCGTAATCACAGAAGCAATAAGTGTGATTGTTCGGAGATTTATTTATCTCATATGCGTCTGTTGGGATAAAAAAGGTGTCCGTTGGAGCTTTAAAGTAGGAACCAGACTTCAGGCCACACCAAATTCTCCCTTCATAATCCTCATATACACAATCAACATTCTCCCCTTTCATGCCAACTCCTCTCTGTCGCTCTACCTTGTACCCATTATATTTATATAAGCCTCTCTGAGTTGCTAACCATATATTCCCCAAACAATCTTCAGTTATATCATTGACTATTATACGATTTATTGAATCGTTTTTTGCCGGGGCAAATGGTACCTCCTTTACAAAATTCATTTTGCCATCAAATATGTATGCACCTTTTGTAGTTCCAACACAGATAGTACCATCCTTACGCTCATATACTGATAACACATTCTGCTCTGGCAGCTCATATAATCTCGTCATACTATTTTTAAGATCCATTTTCAGCACTCCATTGAAGCCACAAGAAGCATACAATGTTGTGTTACTATTGCCATGTATATTATATGTATTATAGTTATCAGGCAACTCATTCTTTAACGAGTAAGTTCCAATCTTTGAAGGTTTAGTGTCGAATTTGAAAAGACCCGAATTCGAAGTTGCAACCCATAGCACGCCATTCTCATCCTCCAACATGTCATTTACATACATATGTTTACCAAGAACATCAGTTGGCTTATTCAGTCTTCTATAACTTTTATCAATAGGATTCCAATTTAATATCTCTGAATTATCATACATCAACCAATATCCCTCATCATTGTCTTTGATTATACAATGAACATTCCTCACTCCAGGAATAGGCTGGAGCCTTATCCTTTTAGCCCATACATCATATAAGTATAATCCCTTCGATGTTGCTATATAGCATCTATGATTGTCTATCGCGCAAATATCATTGATATACTCTGAAGCTCTTCTGCTAAATCGCACCTCCTTTATAGAACCATATCTGTTATTAAGAATGCCAAAACTTGACTTGCCAAGCATAATACATACCAAGCTGTCATTCCCTTTAAACGGCTCTATTTCAACCTTGTCTGTCACTACTCCAGAATACTTCCTATGATTTGACAGCGGTATTCTCTGCGCTACCCCTGTCCTCTCATTCCTATGAACTATAAAATCCTCGAATGCAATATATATATTGTCATTCTCACACGCACTAAGTCCATATGAAGTCTGATACTCTAAATCGTTTGGATATGGATTGCCTTCAACATACGATTCTATTGCAGATTGCGTTCCTGTCTTAAATTCTCCCGTTCTCTCATCATATATGCTAATACCTCCATCAGCCAATGCTATAATTATATGGTTATCGTCCAAGAATCTGAGCGACCGAACATCCTTGCCATAGATACTTTTCGGATTGTTCCTCTCTGGCAAATACTTGGTAAAACTATAACCATCAAAGGAATATACTCC
This sequence comes from Marinilabiliaceae bacterium, assembly GCA_021443545.1. Taxonomy (GTDB): domain Bacteria; phylum Bacteroidota; class Bacteroidia; order Bacteroidales; family Marinilabiliaceae; genus W3P20-009. The sequence continues at coordinate 114,245 of JABUTU010000005.1, forward strand.
GTCATCTGTTCCAAGCCAAAGGCGACCATCTTTATCCAAACATATAGTTTTTACGGAGTTACTATTAAGTCCATTATCAGCGTAAAAATGAACAAAATTAAAAACATCTATATCGTCGCTTTCTGATATCTCATTCAAAGGCACAAATACATCAGACATATCTCGTGCCCGAAGCCCAACAGGCTCGAGCAGCATCAGAAATATCAATATTATCAGTACCCTCTCATTCATATCATTCTACTCTATTTTCAACACCTCTTTTGCAACTCTGCGTGCTTGAGCATCCGTCTCAAAATAGTCCTCAACAGTTGGATTCTCAACATATGGTACCCTGGCAATAACATCTTCTATTACACCTGGCATATCAAGGAAACTTATCGCACCAACCAAGAATGCCTTGACAACTATCTCGTTTGCTCCATTCATAACACATGGTGTATTACCACCATTCTTCATCGAATCAAATGCTATCTGGAGATTTCTAAAGAGTACCCTGTCGGGATATTCAAACGTCAGTGTACTATATTTTCTGAAATCTAACGTCTCGACTGGACTACTATACCTATATGGGAAAGTTAATGCATACTGAATCGGCAGTCGCATATCTGGAGTTCCTAACTGCGCTTTAACACTACCATCTTCAAACTCAACCATTGAATGGATTATCGACTGAGGATGTACCACGATCTCAATCTTTTCGGGTTCAACACCAAACAACCATCGAGCCTCGATACTCTCTAAACCCTTATTCATCAAAGAGGCTGAATCAATGGTAACCTTAGCTCCCATACTCCAATTTGGATGCTTTAACGCTTGGGCTGGTGTCACACCCTCAAGTTGCGCCCTGCTCCAACCTCTAAAGGGCCCTCCCGATGCTGTTAATATAATCTTCTTCGCTGTAAGATGTCTCTCGCCATTCAAACATTGAAAAATAGCCGAATGCTCACTGTCGACTGGGAGTACTGCCACTCTATTTTTTTGAGCCTCCCCCATAACAATCTCTCCTGCTACAACCAACGTCTCCTTATTCGCCAAGGCAATTTCCTTATGTGCCTTTATCGCCGCTAATGTAGGCTTCAAGCCTGCGAAACCTACCATGGCTGCCACCACGATATCGACACTTTCCATCGTGACTACCTCCTCAATAGCCTTCGTCCCGCCATATACCTTGACCTCTGTGTCGCTAAGACGATTCTTCAAATCGGCTAACCGACTCTCTTCTGCTATAACCACAACATTAGGTTTGAACTCCCTCGCCTGCTTTTCCAACATATCCACATTACTTCCAGCCACTAAGACCTCAGCCACAAACATATCTTTATGCATACGCACTATGTCGAGCGTCTGTGTTCCTATCGAACCTGTCGAACCTAATATCGCTATACGCTTCATTTTTTATCCAATTAACAAACCTTACTCAAATGAGATATAATTCTCAGGATTAAGCGGTACTCCCTGATACCACATTTCGAAATGAAGATGTGGCGCTGTTGACAATTCTCCCGAACTCCCCGTCAAAGCTATAATCTCTCCAGCCTGAACTCTGTTACCCGCTCTTTTAAGCAACTTGCTATTATGCTTATATATTGAAACCAACTGGTTGTCATGCTGAATCTGTATGACATATCCCGTCTCCACTGTCCATTCTGAAAAAATAACTGTTCCATCAAGTATGGATGCTACAGGTGCACCCTCTACAGATGCCACGTCAATTCCATAATGTCCATCAACCTCACCCACTTTACTTGTTACAACGCCTCTCAACGGAACATACAGAAACATCATTTCCAATCGCGTATCTACCTCTTCTTCATACGTCTGCGAAACGTTATACTTATCCTCTGCCTCTATCTGCATTCTAAATAGACTATCTGCCTCTGACTTCTCAAAACTGATATCTTGCCGACGACTACGATGAATACTATTAACCACCGAATCGCGGTCCCATGCTTCAATAGGTAAATCATCTGCCAACACACATCGCATATCATTGATAAGGTGATCTCTCAACATTATCTCTTCAAGGAGCGAATCGGTCCTATGCAAATTATCCATAATCATTCGTCTTTCTTCTCCTGTTGGATACCCTGGTATGTACTCCCTCAACCCAGTGAATGCTATTAGGACTGTCACTCCTGAAATTATGAGAATTCCCAACAAGACAATGGTAAACAACACGCTGAATGGCGTGAGTAAAAGCGAGAATAACTGCTCATATGATGTATCTGAAAATACCGCTATGCGTAACTTTCGCCAAAGCCTTGATTGCTTCTTCTGTACCATGTCTAATACTATTGTAAAAAACAAAGTTAGTAATATTTTTCATTACGTTAAACGACAATCTTTCAAATCAAAATATCCTGTAAAAATAGAATGTGGCGATGCACTCTTGCACACCGCCACATTCTAAGGTATTATCCTCTATTTTACTTTACCTCCCAAATCTCATTTGTCTCCAGAAGTTCAGCAAAATTATGATATTTCTTTGCTGACTTAACCTCTTCTATCTGAGCCTCAACAGCCTCATCATACGTTGGAGAATCTACGTCACGTATAACTCCAAGTGCTATAGGAAAATCAGGACCCTCCATAAGCGCGAGTTTCAATTGAAGAGTGTTGTCCTCACAATGCGCATCATGTACGAGAATATCCTTCTCTGTAATACCATTCTCTCCTATTCTTACTACTTTCAGTCCAAACCCCTCCTGAACAAGGCCGAACTCTCTGTTCTCTCCGAATATCAGTGGTTTACCGTGCTCCACATAAATAGCATTCTTTGCTCGTCCATCCTTCGAATAGACTGAGTCGTGAGTACCATTATTGAAAATAACACAATTCTGAAGAATCTCACAAACTGCTGCACCCTTGTGATTATACGCAGCTTTGAGCACATCAATAGTTCCAACGGCATCTGTCGCTACCGCTCTCGCAAAAAAATGTCCTCTTGCACCGAAGCAAAGCTCTGCAGGACGAAACGGATCCTCGACTGTACCATAAGGACTTGATTTCGAGACAAAACCACGAGGAGATGTTGGAGAATACTGTCCTTTTGTCAATCCGTAAATTCGATTGTTCAAAAGAATCATATTGAGATTAATATTTCGGCGATTTGCATGAATAAAATGATTGCCACCTATCGCAAGTCCGTCTCCATCACCACTAACCTGCCATACAGTAAGCTTCGGATTAGCCACTTTCGCTCCTGTAGCAATGGCTGCTGCTCGTCCATGAATCGTATTCATTCCGTATGTAGCCATATAGTGTGGCAAACGGCTTGAACAGCCAATACCCGAAATTACCGCAGTATCATGAGGAGCTACCCCAATCTCCGCCATAGCTTTCTGCAATGAGGCTAAGAAAAAATGGTCACCACAACCTGGGCACCAACGCGGCTGACCTTTTTTGAAATCGTTTATAGTATATGCCATGATTCTTTACTTTTTATCGTTTACCAATCAGTTATTTGATGAGTTTTGAAAACGACTCAACAAGCTCCGCCACCACAAATGGCTGACCCTTCACCTCATTGTATTGCTCTGGAACAAAACCATCCACCTTCATACGAAGGTATCCTGCAAACTGTCCCATATTCTGCTCAGCTACCACAACCTTTGGGTATTTCTTGAGTACAGATGACGTATTCTTTGGTAATGGGTTAAGGTATTTGAAGTGAGCCAATGCCACCTTCTTACCTACCGACCTCATCTCGTCCATTGCAGAATGGAGATGACCGTATGTTCCGCCAAATCCTACAATCAACAAATCCGCATCTTCTACATCTCCAATAACCTCAACATCAGGCACTTTTATCTTATCTATCTTCTCTTGACGAAGACGTGTCATCAAATCATGATTCTCTGGATTCGTCGAGATTGCTCCCGTTTTGCTATCCTTTTCGAGTCCACCCAAAATATGCTGGAATCCTTCACGTCCTGGTACTGCCCAATATCTTGACCCCTCAGAATTTCTCATGTATGGAGTCCACTGTCCCTTCATCTCTTCAGGAACGTAGGGTGGGTTTATTGAAGGATATTCCGACAATTGTGGCAACTTCATAGCACCCGATCCATTCGCTATGAAGGCGTCCGTCATCAGCACCACTGGTGTCATATGCTCAAGCGCTATCTTACAAGCGTCATAGGCTGCATCGAAACAATCCGTTGGCGATGTTGCTGCAATAACAGGCATCGGGCTCTCACCATTTCGTCCAAACAAGCACTGCAACAGGTCGGTCTGCTCAGACTTCGTAGGAAGGCCAGTCGCTGGTCCTCCTCGCTGTACATCTAAAACAACCAATGGCAACTCCATAATAACCGCAAGGTTCATTGCCTCTGACTTCAGACATATTCCAGGTCCCGACGTGGATGTTACCGCTAATGCTCCAGCAAATGAGGCACCAACAGCTGACGCACATCCAGCTATTTCATCCTCGCATTGAACCGTGGTAACTCCAAGTGACTTGTGTTTCGAAAGTTCATGAAGCACATCTGTCGCAGGCGTAATTGGATATGAGCCAAGATATAGTTTCAAACCAGCCTTCTCTGCAGCAGCAATAAAACCATAAGCTGTTGCTTTATTTCCCATTATATCCATATAACGTCCTGGAACTTTATTCTTAGACTCAATCTTATATGTATGCGCTACACTTGAATGAGTATTTGCTCCATAATCAAATCCCGCTTGAATAACCTTGATATTCGCATCTGCTACTCCTGGCTTCTTCGCAAATTTCTCCTTCAGCATATTGAAGACAATGTTGATATCTCGGTTAAAGAGCCAACATACCAGGCCGAGCGCAAACATATTTCGACACTTAAGTATCGACTTGAAATCCATTCCCGAATCAGCAAGACAATCCTTTACCATCGTTGTTATCGGACATGCAATGACATCGTTCTTTATCCCCATCTCAGAGATAGGATCCAACGTCTTGAACTCTGCCTTTTTTAAATCCTCTTCCTTTAGTGAATCGGTGTCAAGAATTATGCACGCTGTAGGCTTCGCATACTTATATTGTGTCTTGAGGGCTGCAGCATTCATCGCTACGAGCACATCACACTTATCTCCAGGTGTGTATACCTTCCCCGAACCAATGTGCACCTGAAAACCAGACACTCCTGTCAGTGAACCCTGTGGAGCACGAATATCCGCCGGATAGTCTGGGAACGTACAAATGTCATTTCCTACAGTAGCTGAAACCGTAGAAAATATGTTGCCGGCAAGCTGCATGCCGTCGCCTGAGTCTCCCGAAAACCTTACAGCCACACTCTCAAGCTCTTTGACAACTAATTTCTCTGCCATATATATAGTTGGTTTTGATTTCTAATGCGCGCAAAGGTAGTAATAATATACATTCAATATTCATATATAACCACAAAAGAACCTCTCTTAATCTTTTTTAAGTAATTCACGTACCTCAACAAAACGCCTATCTAAACACGCTAACTAATTAATCACCTACTACTTACAAAATCAACCTATCTTCATTTTATCACTCTTTGTTTAAATTCAAGCCAACTCAATTTATGTATATATATACACATTTAAACGCCATATTTTTTCTTTGCACAAATATCTCAATTGAAAAATAATTACGCTAACTTTGTTGTCGTTAATTTATTCACAATCCGGTAGATATTGTATAATTTTTCACACGATGAGTACAGTTGTTTTTAAAGACTTTCTTCTACAGACCCTCTCAGCCTTCATTGTCTTGTTCGCAGTGATTGATATAGTGGGCTCAATACCTATTATATTGTCAATTAAAGCTCAAGGAACAAAAATAGAACCCTGGAAAGCAACTATTGTTGCGTTAATCCTACTCGTATCATTCATGTACTTAGGACAGGGTCTGCTCTCAATGTTTGGAGTCGACATCAACTCCTTCGCTGTCGCGGGTGCGATTGTACTATTTATTATTGCTCTTGAAATGGTTGTAGGCACAAACATCATGAAACAAGAATCTTCTCAAGGAGCCTCAATCGTACCTATTGCCTTCCCGCTCTTGGCTGGACCCGGAACATTTACTACTCTTTTGACTCTGCGCGCCGAGTATGATGAATGGGCCATCTTGTTTGCTGTCCTCCTGAATATGGGGGTTGTCTTCTTCGTTCTTTCATGCACCAGTCTAATCGAAAAAAAAATGGGCCAGGGTGTTATATACGTAATAAAGAAATTCTTTGGAGTCATCCTTCTTGCAATTTCTATAAAACTCTTCACAACAAACATTGCTACTCTACTCGCATCAATAAATGGCTAAAAGTAAAAAATGGTACGTGGTGTGGCGTGGAAATACCCCAGGAGTTTACGACGACTGGAGCGTTGCTAAATCTCAGATAACGCACTTTAGTAACGCGAGATATAAGGGTTACCCATCTGAACAAGAAGCAAAAGAGGCCTTTGTAGCTGGACCTCCTGCTCTGCCTGCGTATCTGACATCCTCTAAGAAGAAAGAACTTAGTTCATTAGCCCCCTCGGTCAAACCATTAACAAGAGCAATCGCCGTAGACGCTGCTTGCGCAGGAAACCCTGGCTTGATGGAATACAGAGGCGTCTCATTGTGGGACAAGAAAGAATTATTCCATAAAAAGTTTGAATTGGGGACTAACAACATCGGTGAGTTTCTCGCTATTGTCCACTGCATGGCTATGCTAAAAAATAACAACATCGAAGACGTTGCTATATATAGTGACTCTATGACAGCTCAAGGATGGGTTAATAAAGGCAAATGCCGCACAAAACTCATTACTACTCCTCAAACAGCCGAATTACTCTCCTTAGTTAAAAGAGCCGAGACTTGGCTACAGAACAACCCCACTCGTCCGCTTCTTCTTAAGTGGCCTACTGAGGCATGGGGTGAAATACCAGCTGATTTCGGCAGAAAACACAAATAATGATTGACACTCATACTCACATATACGGCAGAGAATTCTCTTCCGATATTAACGAAGTTATCCAGAGGGCCAAAGAGGCTGGAGTAACAAAGATTCTTCTACCTAACACTGACGAAGAGAGCCTCTCCGAAATCGACTCTCTGTGCATAGACTATTCTGGCTTCTGTTTTCCTATGTATGGATTACACCCCACTGAGATAGTTCTCTCAAGGTGGAAGGAACAACTCGACAGCATCATCTCTCATGCAGAAACAAATATTGCCCGATGTATTGCTTGCGGTGAAATCGGTTTTGATTTTCATTATGGAAGAGAATCAGAGGAGGTTCAATATATATGTCTGAAAACGCAGGTCGGATGGGCTATATCCCATCATCTTCCCATATCATTTCACGTACGCGATGCTTACCCTGAATTTATCAACTTCCTTAAGCAGTTCTCTCCTAACGACATAAAGGGCTCGCTCCACTGCTTCTCAGGCAATTCAGAGGAAGCTCTATTCATTCGCGACAATTACCAAAACTTACAATTCGGCATAGGGGGAACTATCACCTATAAAAATTCAAAAAATCCATCAATGATTAAAGAGGGAATTATTCCTTTAGATAGAATCGTACTCGAAACTGACGCACCATATCTCGCTCCAGTTCCTCTACGAGGTAAACGTAATGAACCCTCCTACCTGACGCATGTCGTCTCTTTTATTGCAGAGATTACCAATAGAAGCTACGATGACATTGTGAGCATAACGGACAGTAACGCTAAACACATTTTTAGCACATAGTTGCTCATCTTTTAATAAAACATAGTATATTTGCCTTTATGAACGGCAATAATAACATAAAGTTACGACTGATAATACTCTCGTGGCTTCAATTCGCTATTTGGGGGTCTTACCTGACTTCCATGGGACGATACCTGACAGAAATAGGTCTCGGCGATAATATAGGTTGGTTTTATTCTGTACAAGGCATTGTTTCTATATTTATGCCAGCTTTTATAGGCATCGTTGCAGACCGATGGATTCAAGCTCAGAAACTTCTGTCTATATGCCATGGTATGTCGGCATTACTGATGGGTTACTTGGGATATGTCGGCTTCAACTTAAATGAGGCCATACAGTTCTCCGACCTATTTCCTATCTACGCGATTGCCGTAGCTTTCTACATGCCGACCATAGCTCTCACATATTCTGTAAGTTATTCTGCATTAAAAAAATTCAACTTAGATACGATTAAGTCTTTTCCTCCTATCCGCCTATTCGGCACGGTGGGCTTTATAGTATCTATGTGGATTGTCGACATATTTGGTTTCCAACAGACGCCAGCTCAGTTCTATGTTTGCGCAGTATGGGGCATATTAATGTCGATATACTCTCTGACAATGCCGAAGTGTCCAACTGGAAGTTGCAGTGACAACAAATCATTGGCGTCCTCTTTGGGATTAGACGCATTTAAGCTTTTCAAAGTCCCCCACATGGCAGTATTTTTTATCTTCTCCATGTTCCTGGGTGTATCTCTGCAAATAACAAATGGTTATGCGAATCCCTTCATATCTTCATTTGAAAACATCGAAGAGTATAAAGGTCTCTTTTTTGTCGAACACGCTAATATACTGATATCACTATCACAAGTAAGCGAAACCCTTTGCATTCTTTTAATTCCATTTTTCTTAAAGCGCTACGGCATTAAGACTGTAATGCTCATAGCTATGTTTGCGTGGGTTCTCAGGTTTGCACTTTTCGACTTAGGAACACCTACATGGCCTGGTATCCTATGTTTGATAATGTCAATGGTTGTATACGGTGTGGCTTTTGACTTTTTCAATATTTCAGGGTCTCTATTTGTAGACAACGAGACTGATTCTAATATCCGAAGTAGTGCTCAAGGGCTTTTTATGATGATGACAAATGGCTTTGGTGCTGCAATAGGAACCCTTTCAGCTCAGACAATAGTGAACAAATTCGTCTTCTCTCAGACCTCTGCCGAAGCCATACACCATGGCTGGGAGACTTGTTGGCTAATCTTTTCAGCCTACGCCCTTTTGGTTGGACTTCTCTTTTCAATATTGTTCAAAGTCCCAAAGAAATTATAACAGAATAAAAATAAATAATGAAAGTCCTATCTCTATTAGCAACCTTTTCTTTGTTGCTCTATGGCGCTTATGCCCAAAATATCACTATTACAAGTCCCGACAAAAACGTAGTCGTGAATCTCCATACCGACAGCCTTGGTTTTCTCTTCTACAATATCTCATTGAGTGGCGTCACCTACCTTGAAGATTCCCCTCTTGGGCTTTCTGCAAAACATGGTGACTTCCGGAGCGGACTAAAAATAACTGATAGTAGCATATCTTCTGTAAAGGACGAGTTTGAGATGACACGTATCAAAGCGAACAAGGTCATTTACGAAGCAAATGTTGCATCGATAAGTATCAAGAACGCCGAGTCTATCCCCATGAACATAGAGTTTTCTGTAGGAAACAACGATATAGCTTTCCGATATCTATTCCCAAAAAGCGGAGAGACTGGCTCCACACGCATCTTTTCAGAATCATCTGGTTTCAGATTTCCTTACAAGACTACGTCTTTCATGTGCCCTCAGTCTGATGCTATGATAGGCTGGAAGAGAACCAAACCATCTTATGAAGAGGAATATACCCCCGATGGCAAATTAAACAGAAAATCTGAGTTCAACCACGGATTCACGTTTCCTTGCCTCTTTCATCTCCCCGACGGTGGATGGGCACTCATCAGCGAAACAGGTGTCGATAGTCGCTTCTGTGCTTCACACCTCTCTAACAATATCAACGGAACTTTCTTTGTCGAATATCCTATGGCAACCGAGAACAATGGCAATGGCACTCCTGAGCCTGCCTTCGCTTTGCCTGGCAAAACACCTTGGAGGACCATCACTATCGGCAAAGATTTAAAACCAATTGTTGAGGGTACGATAACCTGGGCATTAGCAGAGCCTCAATACGAAACCGCTCATAAATACGAATACGGGAAGGGAACATGGAGTTGGATTCTTTGGCAAGACAACTCTATCAACTACGAAGATCAGATAAAATACATTGATCTATCTTCCGAGATGGGATTCAAATACGTGCTTATCGACAATTGGTGGGACACTAATATCGGACACGACAAGATAGAGAAACTCGTCGAGTATGCCCGCACAAAGAATATCGACGTCTTTCTGTGGTACGCTTCGTCAGGATATTGGAACGATATAGTACAAGGACCTATCAATATGATGGACCGACCTATAATTCGCAAGCAACAAATGCGATGGATGCAGAAGATAGGTGTTAAAGGCATTAAGGTAGACTTCTTCGCTGGTGACAAACAAGAGACAATGCGTTTATATGAAGATATCCTCAGCGACGCCGATGACCATGGACTCATGGTTATATTCCATGGTTGCACACTGCCACGTGGCTGGGAACGCATGTACCCTAACTACGTCGGCTCTGAAGCTGTCTTGGCAAGCGAAAATATGATTTTCAGTCAGGACTTCTGCGACAAAGAGGGCTTCACAACTACGCTACACCCCTTTATCCGCAACGCTGTGGGATCTATGGAATATGGTGGCTGCTTCTTAAACCGTCATATGAGCAGGGACAACAAAAGCGGCAATACAAGAAGAACATCGGACGTATTTCAGTTATCAACGTGCATTCTGTTCCAAAATGTAATTCAAAACTTTGCTATAGCACCAAACAACCTTAAAGAGGCATCTCCAATAAGTATTGACTTCTTGAAAGAGATTCCAACTGAATGGGATGAGACACGATTTATCGAAGGATACCCTGGAAAATATGTTGTCTTAGCTCGCAGATACAATAACAAATGGTATCTCGCCGCAACAAATGGTGAAAAGATAGATCGCACTATCACTATTGATGTTACTTCTATCTTCAGTGACTATACTCCGACATTGATTTGTGAAGACAAAGACGACAATGTTGTATGCTCCACTCCCAAATTAAAAAAAGGAAAACTTACTGTCACGATTCGCGGAGAACACGCCATAATTCTTAAATAAATGGGCATTAAAGTATTAACATTCTTGTTTCTCTCAATCCTCTTGTGCTGTTCATGCTCGAGTCATAGAAGGAACACAGAATCCAACAAAAACAAAAGCACAATCACTGTTTCTTCTTCAAAAGGCAAAAAGAACACCTCATCCAATAAGAATACTAAAACGTTAAAGGGTAAAGCATCATATTATGCCGACAAGTTTCAGGGGAGAAAGACTGCCAACGGCGATACTTTCGACCAGAAAAAGATGACAGCTGCCCACAAAACACTGGCTTTCGGAACCAAGGTAAGGGTGAAAAACGTTAGCAATGGCAAATCTGTTGATGTGATTATAAACGACAGGGGACCATTCGTAGCAGGGAGAATTATCGACTTATCGCGCGCTGCAGCAGAGAAAATAGATATGGTACGCGCTGGAGTCGCTGATGTCGAGGTTACTATCTTATCAGTTCCTTAAAATATACCCTATTAACAATACAAATAGTGGTGCCGATTTGCTTTGACACCACTATCTATTTTTCTACTGGCTAATATACCTTAAAGCCTATAATCTTACGAACCTCGGATAAGGTCTTTCGTGCACTCTCTCTTGCCTTTGCAGCTCCCTCCTCTGCCACTCGTCTCAACAGCTCCTTGTCGGATGAATACATATCAATCTTCTCTCTGATAGGTTCAGTATAAGTGATTATATCTTGAGCTAACTGCTTTTTAAGATCTCCATATCTAATGGAACAATCATTCCACTTCTCCTCAAAATACTGAAGTGTCTCAGGTGTAGATACTATCTCAAGGAATGTAAAAAGATTCTGTATAACATCTGGCTTAACCGAATTAGGTTCTGTGGGCCCCGTATCAGTCACCGCCTTCATAACCTTCTTCTGAATCGTCTTGGCATCATCTTTAAGGTAAATACAATTACCTTCACTCTTTCCCATCTTACCAGACCCATCAAGTCCTGGTATCTTTACAGCATCCTTAGCAAAATGAAACGACTGTGGCTCTGGGAAAAATTCCACACCATAAATATTATTAAAACGCCTTGCACACTTGCGAGCCATCTCCATATTTTGCTCTTGGTCCTTCCCGACAGGAACCTTAAGCGCCCTATGAATAAGAATATCAGAGGCCATCAAAGTAGGATAGGTCAGAAGCCCAGCATTAACATTGTCAGGTTGCTTGCGGGCCTTCTCCTTAAATGTCGTGACACGCTCCAACTCCCCAAGATAGGTATTCATATTGAGATACAAATATAGCTCAAGTACCTCAGGCACGTCACTTTGGTTATAAATAGTCGACTTGGCAGGATCAAGACCACATGCCAAATACTCAGCAAGAATAGTTGCCGTTGATGCTTGAATGTCTTCTGGTTTAGGATGAGTCGTCAACGAATGCCAATCTGCAATGAAGAAATAACAGTTATAGTCATTCTGCATGCGAACGAAACTTGTCACCGCACCAAAATAATTTCCTAAATGTAGGTTACCTGTCGGACGAATACCACTAAGTACGTTTTCCATTTTTGTTGTCTCAATTATGGTGCAAATTTCTAATTTTTTATGCAATTTTGCTCCAAATAACGTAGAAAATATACTCCTCCATATTTAATTGATGGATAACAAGTTGAAAATAAGAAATATACATATCTCCATATTGTTAATATTCTGTCTTCTGACAGCATGTTCTACTAAACACAATACATGGTTATCACGTGGATATCAGCAAATGTCTTCTCACTACAACGTCTATTTTAATGGTGTCGAGGCATTTAACAGTGGCATATCAAAAATTGACAAACAAACAAAAAATGACTATTCACGCATTCTTCCTGTTTACACTTTCTCTGACGAGACTAATGCTAAAGCCGGGGCAAGTGACATGGAGACAGCTCTGAAGAAGGGTCATAAACTTATCGAATTACATAGTATAACAGTCAAACCTGAAAGAGTTGCTAATCCTACTCCAAGACAAAAAAAACTACAGCAGCTCGACGAATACAACCCTTATGTTATCAAGTCATATCTACTCATTGCCCAAGCCAACGTAGTTCGTCACGAGGAACAAGAGGCAATGGAGATATTTGATTACCTCTATCGCAAACATGCAACAGAACACGCAACATACGAAGCTCTTATTTGGAAATGCATAGCACTAACTCAGCGAGAACAATACACAGCTGCTGAATCTGCGCTGGCTACGTACGACCTTGACGGATTAGCTCCTGAAGAGCTGTTCGGCAAGTACGAAACAGCTATGGCAAATCTTTTACTTTGCCAAAATAAATACTCCGAATCTATTGACCACTTGAAAAAAGCTATTGATGCTACCAGCTTAAGCAATAAGGCAATGAAGCGACGGCTCAAGTATATCCTGGCTCAAGTGTACAGACAAACAGGGCAACGCGATTTGGCAGCTCCTATTTTCCTGGAAATATCAAAGTCTATATCGGACTACGACATGGCGTTTGCTGCAAAAATGGAGTTAGCTACAGTGGCAACCACTCCAGCTGAATTGGCAAAAGCTGAAAAGAATCTGATAAAAATGGTCGCTGACGCAAAAAATATTGACCAACTCGACCAGGTATTCTACGCATTAGGTCAACTGAGCGAAGAAAAAGGTGATAAAGAGAAAGCACTGGCCTGTTACAGACGAAGCGTAAACGCCTCGACCAACAACGACAACCAACGTGGACTATCATACATAGCTCTTGCAGATATATATGTTCAGGAACCTGACTACCTTAACACAGGAACATTTGTTGATAGTGCAGCGCATTTTTTGGCTGATAATAATAGTAGGAAAAAAGAAGCTAAAGACAGAGCGACCACTCTAAAACCTCTTATTAAAGAACTCCTCACCATAAAGGGAAACGACTCTCTCATGCGCATTGCTCTTCTTCCTCAAAAACTGAGAGACGCATACATCGATAGTTTAGTAAAAGAAGAAGAGAGAAGAGTCGAAATACTCAAAACTCAAGAGGAGGCTGACGCACAGAACAGTATGTCGCAAACAGACTTCTACAGAATCCAACAAGGGACTCGCGGCTCTGATAGAGGATCTTCGGGGTCTTCATGGTACTTCTACAATACCGCTTTAGTCCAGGCAGGTAAAAGCACTTTCACTTCCAAATGGGGACGCCGAGCTAACGACGATAACTGGAGACGTGCGGACAAGAGTTCTTCTAACGAAGAATTGCTCTCTTCATCCTCAGAGAGCTCTTCGAATGCAGATAAAAACAACCAAGGCGCTAATGAAAATGAACTCAAAAGTGAGAATAAAAATAGAAGCATCACTCGCGAGTCTCTCTTAGCAGGGCTTCCTCTGACAGAAGTGGAACAAAACAAAAAATACGAGGAGACTGCTGAGGCTCTCTTCCAAAGTTCTACTATATTGTATGACCAGATTGGCGACTACAAGTCGGCATGCCGTCAGCTTCAAGAACTCTTAACCCGATTCCCAAATAATAAACACAGATACGACGCACTGACGCTTCTATATTTTGGTGCACTAAAATCTGAAGACCACGACAAAGCCGAACAGGTTGCTCAAATATTAAAAAGCGAACATTCAGATAGCGAGATTAGCAAATATCTTGCCGACTCACGCAACTACTTCGCTAACGACTCAACAAAACATGCATACCACGAAACAAGATACGAGAATACATATGCCGATTTTCTGTCGGGCAATTTCGCATCTTCGATTGCATCTGCCTCTTCAGCCTTAAACGATTCAACTGAAAAAGCATACCACTCAAAATACCTACTGATAAAAGCTCTTAGCTTTGCTAAACAGGGAAACAAAAACGAATTCATGTCAGACCTGTTATCTATAACAAAACGTTTCCCAGGAGGAGAAGAAGATTCTATAGCAAAGAAATATCTCGACAAATTAGCTATGGGAGAAACACCTAAAGCTGACATGGCATTTATCTCTCCTCTTGAACAACGCAACAATATTGCCGCATACAACAACGACTCCACATCACAAAATGAAGGGTACATTTTTAATATTGATGCTCCTCACTTTGTCGTAGCATTCGTTGAGATTGAAAATAAAAATCGCGCACAGTTCCTTATAGCAGATTACAACTTCTCTAACTTCCTGTTGGACGACTACGACATAGAGACCAAAACAACGAAGTTCAACCAATGTGCAGTTGTCATAGGACCCTTTGACAATATGAGAAACGCTCTCAACTATTATTATCAGTTGCGAGAACAGACACTTTTCAAAGAGGTGTCAAAGGAGGCAGTGCCTCATATCATAATTATCTCCGACCAAAACTTAAACGTCTTGATGCAACAGAAGGAGAGTAACACATACGACGATTTCTTCCGAGAGAACTACCATTTGTAGAACTATCTGATACACTCTATAACTCAAGTTTCACTTAAAAATGTTCCGAATATAGAGAGTACTCCAGATAGTGCACTGCAGCTTCATCATCATTAATGATAAAATTTGATTTCTGAGATATTGTAACTACTTTTGTTCAGAAACTTGAATTTACTATGGCAAATATTCTTTGGATTGATGACGAAATAGACCTTCTGACACCTCACTGCCTCTTTCTTGCTCAGAAAGGTCATAACGTATTTAAAGCAACAGATGGACCGTCTGCTATTGAAATGCTTCAGAACAATGAAATTCCATCTTTAGATATAGTTTTTTTGGACGAACAAATGCCAGGCTTATCTGGATTAGATGTCCTTTTGAAAATAAAGCAGATTAGACCAGCTGTCCCTGTTGTCATGGTAACCAAGAGCGAGGAAGAGGATATTATGAATCAGGCTATAGGCGCACAAATTGCAGACTATCTGATAAAGCCTTTGCAACCTTCGCAACTACTGCTCGCTGTTAAAAAATTCACTGAGTCAAAACAACTTGTCTTTCAGACCGTACAAAGCCAGTACCAAACCCAGTTCCAAGATATATCATTTCAAATCAG
The DNA here is from genome assembly GCA_021443545.1 of Marinilabiliaceae bacterium. Classification (GTDB taxonomy): domain Bacteria; phylum Bacteroidota; class Bacteroidia; order Bacteroidales; family Marinilabiliaceae; genus W3P20-009. Next base: position 130,129 of record JABUTU010000005.1, read on the forward strand.
TCAATGCAACTCATTCTCAGAATGGGCTGAAATATATAAGCGTCTCATTTTCTGGGAGATTCAACTTGCCGAAGGAACATCTTTCTCCGCCGACATGAGTCAGATTCTTCTCTCACAAAAACAAGATGCTACGGCAGGTTTTGTGAAATTTATTAGAAAAAACTATGAGTCATGGATAGCTAAACCTTCCATAGCTCCTCTTATGTCCCATCGTATTCTACCTGACAGAATCCTACCACATCTTGACGCTGGAGAAAAAATTGTCTTTATAGTAATCGACAATTTCCGCCTTGACCAATGGGAAACAATACGTCCACTGCTCACTCAAGAATATGATATTCAGACGGAATTGTATTGCTCTATATTACCAACTGCAACAATGTATGCAAGAAATTCACTATTCTCAGGTCTACTGCCATCTCAGATATCTGAGATGTATCCAGCATACTGGCCCGAAGAGAATTCAAGTGAATCGTCACAGAACCAATATGAACGTGAACTGCTCTCTACTTTCTTCCAACGATATAGAAAGAATTATGTCCACGCCTATTACAAAGCTAATGACGCTACCTCTGGTCAACACATCGTTGATATCTTCAACAGATACAGACACAACGATCTGGTAGCTCTCGTATATAATTTTGTTGACCAGCTATCTCATGCCCGCTCCGAGGTTAAAGCAATCAAAGAGCTGTCTGCCGACGAAGCTGCTTATAGAAGCATAACAAAATCATGGTTTCAACACGATCCACTCTCGCAGATGCTGTCGCTTTTATCAAAAACAAAAGACCTGACCATAATGATTACAACCGACCATGGGTCTATCAGAGTCCACAACCCTCAAAAGATATTGGCAGGCGCTGATGTCAATACTAACTTACGATACAAAACAGGAAGAAACCTTAACTGCAACACCAAACAAGTCCTCACCACATCCGACTCAAAGCTCTACGGACTTCCAAAGACCAGACTCATTGGTTCATATGCCTTTGCTGAAGGTGAGGATTTCTTCGTATATAACAATAATACTTCTCACTATATAGATCTCTATTCCGACACCTTCCAGCATGGAGGAGTCTCTATGGAAGAGATGATAATACCCCTCGTCACGTTGAAACCAAAAAACGAATAACAGGTCTCTAAACACGAAACACCAATCCCTCTTAGCCATAAGTGAGATATACTGCGTTTTCAACTGATTACAATACGAAAAAGAAAAAAGGAAAAAACAAACAATACAACCACCAAGCCACATTCCGCTAACGAATAGAGAAATATCTTTCTCTTAAGTTGCTCAGAATCACTCAGACTCTCTTTCCTCCTAAATAGGCTTGCTATTAATTGTAGTTTTCGCATACTACAAAGTTAGGTATTGCCCACTACCTACAGGTAGGAATTAGTAGCAAGGTATAGGCGATTTTGTATCAAAAAATGTTAACTTGTTTCAAAAATGTTTTCTCTCGTTACATTAAAGAACAAAACAACTTAATACGGTACGAATTTAAATATTCATTGAAACTGAAACAGATTTCATCTGTCCCCCAACAGGAGGCGCCAGTTTCGCAACTCTAACAACGCCTCCTTTCAACCCCTTATCAAAAAAACATCTTCTCAATTCAACCACTATGTTATTAACAACACTTTCAACCAAATGTTGAGTAATAGCCATCTGCTCCTTCACTACTTGATAAACTTCAACATAGTTGAGTGCCTCTTTTACATCATCTGTAGCAACGGCGCGCGAAGCATCAACAATTAACTTCACATCTATCGCATATCGATTACCTACCAATTGCTCTTGCTTGTAACAGCCATGATAGCCCCACAATTCAATTGTATCAAGTTCTATTACTGTTTCCATATCACAAAGGTCACAAAAAAAACTCAATAGACAATGAATTACGACAATTAATATATATTTTTGCCGTTTGAATAGCTTGCGGCTTACCATCTGTTTTTCAAAACACAATGCGAAGACGCTCGCAAATAGCATAACAAAAATGAGCAATATCGACGAACAGACATCGGCAGTAACCGAAACAAAGACAAACTTTATATATCAAGAGATAGATAACGATCTCAAAGAAGGCAAAAACGGCGGAGCAGTCCTAACACGTTTCCCTCCTGAGCCAAATGGGTATTTACATATCGGCCATGCCAAATCTCTATGCCTTAACTTTGGCATCGCTCGCGACTATAATGGAGGCTGCAACCTGCGCTTTGACGATACAAACCCTGTAAAAGAGGACGTTGAGTATGTCGACTCTATTATGGAGGATATACATTGGCTCGGATTTAATTGGGTGGGAGAACCTAAATACGCTTCCGACTACTTCGATCAATTGTATGAATGGGCTCTTTTATTAATCCGCAAAGGAAAAGCATACGTAGATTTTCAGACCGCCGAAGAGATTGCTGCCCAAAAAGGCACCCCAACAACACCTGGGACTGAAAGTCCCTACAGAAATACCAGCGTTGAGGAAAACCTCATGCAATTTGAGAAGATGAGAAGCGGAAAATATGCAGATGGCGAATGTGTATTGAGAGCTAAAATAGATATGGCTTCTCCTAATATGCATATGCGCGACCCTAATATGTATCGTATCATCCATCGCTCTCATCACCGCACGGGCGACAAGTGGTGTATCTACCCTCTTTACGATTTCGCTCATGGTCAGAGCGATTTCTGCGAAGGGATAACACACTCTATATGTACTCTCGAATTCGAAGTTCATCGTCCTTTATACGATTGGTTCCTTGACCAAATAACTGAAGGACAACCAGCGCCAGAGCGTCGTAACAGACAAATAGAGTTCGCACGCCTCAACCTCAACTACACAGTAATGAGCAAGCGCAAACTCCTACAGTTAGTCAAGGAGGGTATTGTTGATGGGTGGAATGACCCTCGCATGCCCACTATATGCGGATTAAGACGTCGCGGATATACACCAAAAAGTGTTAGAGATTTTGCCGAAAAGGTTGGTATTGCTAAACGCGAGAACGTTATCGATTTTGCACTTCTTGAATCATGCGCTCGTGAGGATCTAAACAAAATCGCTCCTCGCGTATTCGCCGTACTCGACCCTGTAAAAGTCATAATCGACAACTACCCTGACGGTCAGGTCGAGATGCTCGACACTATTAACAACCCTGAGGACGAGACTCAAGGAACACGCCAGATTCCTTTCTGCAAGGAATTGTACATCGAACGTGATGACTTCATGGAAAATCCTCCCAAGAAGTATTTCCGTCTCTCACCCGAAGGCGAAGTACGTCTAAAAAGCGCCTACATTGTAAAATGCACGTCTGTGGAGAAGGATGCTGAAGGTAATGTCCAGACAATCCACGTAACATACGATCCAACGACCAAAAGTGGGATGGAAGGCGCCGATCGCAAAGTCAAGGGTACTCTGCATTGGGTATCAGCAAGACATTGCTTCGATGCAGAGGTCCGTGTATACGACCGCTTGTTTAACGACCCAGAGCCAGGTGGCCATGAAGCTGAAGGACACGATTTCAAAGAGTTCCTCAACCCCGATTCTCTACATATAATCAGCAACGCTAAAATGGAGCCTGGTCTGAAGAATGCAAAGGCTCTCGACCATTTCCAATTTCAGAGAATAGGATATTTCAACCTCGATCCTAAATCAACCCCTGAAAAGTTGATTTTCAATAAGACTGTCGGACTGAAAGATAGCTGGGCTAAAGAGGCCAAAAAGTAACCCACTAAAAGGAATAATATATTATGCACAAAGCATTGCTTGATAAATTCAAATATTCGCTTACGCTGTCATTCTTACTGGGGACTATACTATGCTTCGTATGTCCATCGATGACTGCACAGGTAGGCAATCTCAAAACCAGCAATACTAAAATATCAGAACTATCTGACGAGCAGATTGACCGCATAATACGAGAGATTGAAGAAAAGAATCTAACAACAAGTCAAGCTAAGACTTTAGCAAAGACAAGGGGCGCATCTGACAAACAGGTCCAGGAACTGGAAGAGCGCATCATGAAACGACGTGAGGGTTCTTTCTCAAACAACTCGACTTATACCCGTGATGGATCATCTTCATCAAATTCTTTTGATGGTATAAGCAAAAAAAATGCGGAAATATTATTCACTAAGGAGGACTCGTTAGTATTCGGGTTCGCTATTTTCAATAATAGCAAGCTGTCGTTTGAACCGAATGTTAACACTCCCGTCTCCGACTCTTATATATTGGGTCCTGGTGATGAGTTAATAATTGACATTTTTGGTCAATCTCAGCAGAACTACTCCAACAATATTTCGAGCACAGGAAGCATCGATATACCTATGTTGGGACCTATTTACGTTGGTGGGCAGAGTCTCTCGACTGCAAGACAGACTGTTATATCCCGACTAAAAACAATTTATAGCGATTTAGGAAACAGAACTTCTGCCTCTATAAAATTAGGTAAGCTCAGAACTATCAATGTGAGTGTGATGGGTGAGGTATTCGTTCCAGGAACATACACGATATCTGGGGCCTCATCTCTATTCAATATTCTCTATCTCAGTGGTGGTCCAAATAAAAATGGTTCTTTTCGAGATGTCCAGTTGCTTCGTGAAGGAAAGGTAATTGCTCATCTTGATGTGTACGATTTAATCCTTAACGGAAACACAGAAGTCAATGTGGCATTAAGAGATGGCGACATAGTGATGATTCCGACTTATCAAAAGCGAATCACTGTCAATGGTGCTTTTAAACGCAAAGGTTATTTCGAAGCTAAAGAGGGTGAGTCAACAGATGATATCATAAAATACGCTGGAGGCTTTGAACCTAATGCAAATACAAACAATATTCAACTAACCCGAATCTCTTCTAAGGGTGGAGAATTCAAATCCATTCACATCGGAGAGGCTATACCCGTAATGAATGGCGACATCTTGGATGTTAGCTTGATAAACCAGGAGCGAGTCAATAATGTGGTCAATATTAGTGGCGCTGTATTTTTACCGGGCAACTATGAGTATACCAAGGGACTGACTCTTTATGACCTCGTCAAGAGAGCTGGAGGCATCACTGAAGATGCTTTCGTTAACCGAGGCATCATTACTCGACTCAAAGATGACCGTTCTCTTGAATCGTCAAATTTTAACGTGGCAGACCTTGTTAATGGTCGATTCAATATCAACTTGAGGAGTAACGACTCTGTATACATATCGCCATTGGATAGTGTGCGTACTAGGAGGACAATTGATATCAGAGGCAACGTTCGCAAACCATGCACTATTGATTACCGTGAAGGGCTCACTGTAGGTGACGCTATATTATTGGCTGGAGGTCTGACCGACATTGCAAGTCCTCAAAACGTAGAAGTATTCCGGCGCCTCACTGAAGAGCAGGCCGACACTGCCATTGATACTCATGGCATAATGCAGAGTATCGGTATAAAGAAAGATCTTAGATTGGACGATGAGGGATGTAATTTTGTACTTCAACCTTTTGATATCATATCTGTTCGAGAGTACCGTTCAGCAAGTTCAAGTGGCGTTGTAACAATTTCTGGTGAGATAGCATTTGCTGGACCATATGCCCTTACGTCAAAAGATGAGACGATACTCTCTTTGATTAGACGCGCTGGAGGCTTTACAAAATATGCAGATATAAATGCAGCAAGGTTATACCGAATGGTATTGATAGATGAAAAAATGAAGGCTATAAGAAGGGAACAACAAGATCTATTCGCTATAGATGGTAAAAAATCAACCGTCAACCTAAAGACTCAGGATGGATATGAACTGGTTGCCATTGACCTCAAAGATATTCTTAATAATTCACACAACAATCCTGATATCCACCTTATGCCTGGTGATGAGATTGTAATTCCGACAAGAACAGAAACAGTCCGTGTGAATGGTCAGGTGCTAAACCCTGTCTCTGTCTCTTATATGGGTAACGTCAGCGCACGCAAATATATTATGAGCGCTGGAGGATTCTCTTCAACAGCTAAAAAGAACAAAACATTTGTAATATACCCCAACGGCAAGGCTGTAGCAACCAAGAATTTCTTATTCTTCAGAAAATACCCCAAAGTCGTTCCTGGTTCGGAAGTAATAGTACCCGAAAAACCAGAAAGGGAAAAGATGTCACCAACTGCAGTTGTGAGCCTGTCCAGCACTTTGCTTACAATGGCTGTTGTCATAGTAAATCTCATTAAATAAACAACCATCTCACCATGGAAGACAATAATAGTGCATCATTAGAAAATAAGAAAGAAATAGAAGAGGTTGATATCGTTTGGTTGTTACGATATCTGTTTGCTCAACGCAAAACAGTATTATTAACGACTTGTGTGACTATTATTATCTGTATTATCGTATATGTATGCAAACCTAATGTATATACTTGTACTACATCGATATTGCCAATCTCTGAGAAAAGCAGTATGTCGGGGAATATGGGATTACTTGCCTCAATGACAGGTTTAAACGTTTCGGGCAGCACTTCTCAGAATTTAATTACCAGCGACCTATACCCTGCTGTTGCCAGTTCTACTCCATTTTTGAAAAAGATGATGCATATTCCTGTGAAATGGAGCGACAAGGATTCTTTGATGACTACTTACGAGTACGCCATGAATAGCAAACCTTCGTTAGGAGATTACTTAAAACAATATACAATAGGATTACCTAATACCATAGCATCTTGGTTTTCATCCCCTCAGAACATTGTTAGTGAATCACATCTTTCAGAAATGATTGAATCTGACACAGAACCTCAATTCCTATCTTTAAGTATTGCTGAATTAAAAGCTAAGGCTATTCTTTCATCTATGATTTCCATAGAACAGGATTCCAAGTTCTCGTCTATCAATGTCTCAGCTACTTGCGAAACTCCAGAACAGGCAACTACTTTAGCAACGTCTGCACTCGAAATTCTTCAAGAGATAATCACTCAGTATAAAACAAAACAGGCATCTGTCACTCTGAAATATCTTGAAGAGAGATATGAAGATGTACAGGACGAATATAGCGATATTCGCAGCAAATACCTCAACTACAAGGATTCGCACCGCAATATGATTGACGAACGTGTCGATATTGAATACCAACGTCTTACCGATCAGTATCAGATTGCATACACAATAACCAAAACACTGGCAAGCCAAATAGAGGAGGCTAAGCTCGATTTGATGAAGAAGACTCCCTCATTCTCAATTTTAGAACCCGCAGTTGTTCCAATTACAAAATCAGGTCCTAACATTTCTAAATACCTATTAATAGGGTTAGCTTTAGGTATCATTCTTCCAATAGGCGGATATATTTTATACGTAGGTTTCATTCAAGTATTTGAAGAAGAGAAGTATAAAGCATTAAAGGCAAAATACGACGTCCAATCTAAATAACAATCTATACAACATGAAATTCAAGCAATTATTGGTCATACTTGTAACGATTCCGAATATAGCCTTTTCCCAATCGGTAACAATTTCGACCCCAAGAACAGAACTTATTGTAAACGCTACGCCTGGAAAAACGCTTCAACACGTGTACTATGGGACGCGTCTTAATCCTTCTGACGAGAAATTATTGACCGATATTGACGGCGCAAAAATAGACAGATTTGAGAGCCAAGGGTTAATGAATGCGTATCCGGCATATGGTTTGGATTGTCCAAATGAGGTTGCCTTTGCATGCAAACATAGTGACGGCAATATGTCAACTGACCTAATCGTTGACAAAGTCACAACAAGCTCAGATGTAAATGCTACACTCACTACAATCTCATTGAAAGATCGTAAGTATCCCCTCATTGTAGATGTCTTTTATAAAGCCTACTCTGATGCTGACGTCATTGAGACATGGACCTCTATTTCACATAAAGAGAAGAAGCCTATAACTCTAACTCAATTTTCTTCTGCTTTCCTGCCTATCCGCAGGGGTGATGTATGGCTCAGCTCTTTTTATGGTTCATGGGCGAACGAAGCCCGTCTCGTTGAGGAGCCTCTTACTCAGGGTGAAAAAGTAATATACAATCGCGACGGAATCCGTAACTCCCATACTGCCCATTCTGAGGTTATGTTCTCTTTAGACGGCAAGCCACAAGAACTAAATGGCAGAGTCATTGGTGCCGCTTTATGCTATAGCGGGAACTATAAGCTACGTGTTGAAACTGGCGACACCGAGTACCATAAGTTCTTTGCTGGGATAAATGAGGATTTCTCGTATTATACTCTAATGCCAAATGAAACATTTGTAACGCCTGCACTCGCACTAACCTATTCTAACGAGGGGAAAAGTGGCGTGAGTCGCAATATCCACTCCTGGGCAAGAAAGTATAAAATAGCAAATGGCAACACCGAACGTCGAATCCTGCTGAACTCCTGGGAGGGCGTATACTTCGATATCAACCAAGAGGGCATGGATCAAATGATGGGTGATATAGCCTCTATGGGTGGCGAACTATTTGTTATGGACGATGGATGGTTCGGCGATAAGTATCCTCGCAATATTGATACCTCGTCATTGGGCGATTGGGTTGTTGACTCTCGTAAATTACCAAAGGGCATTGAAGGACTTCTCGCCGATGCAAAAAAACATGGTATACAGTTCGGCATTTGGATAGAACCTGAAATGGCAAATACCACAAGCGAATTGTATGAGAAGCATCCAGATTGGGTTATCAAAGCTCCTCAGCGGGATTTGGTTCTCGGCAGAGGTGGAACACAAGTCGTATTAGACCTATCTAATCCTGAAGTCCAGGATTTCGTATTCAGTATTGTTGACAATCTCATGGCAAAATATCCAGAGATTGCTTATATAAAGTGGGATGCGAATATGAGTATCATGAACCATGGTTCTCAATATCTTCCTTCTGACAAACAGAACCATCTCTTCATTGAATACCATCGTGGTTTTTCTAAGGTATGTGAGAGAATCAGAGCTAAATACCCAACACTGACAATTCAGGCTTGTGCCAGTGGTGGCGGCCGTGCTAACTATGGAGTCCTTCCCTACTTCGACGAATTCTGGGTATCTGATAACACCGATGCCCTACAACGAATCTTTATGCAGTGGGGCACATCAATGTTCTTCCCAGCATTGACTATGGCTTCTCATATCTCTGCAAGTCCTAACCATCAGACTCATCGCCTCGTCTCTCTTAAATATAGGGCAGATGTTGCAATGAGCGGTCGTCTCGGAATGGAGATACAACCAAAAAACATGACGGAAGACGAAAAAATATTCTGCAAAAAAGCAATTGCTGACTACAAAAGAATACGTCCTATAGTTCAATTCGGCAATATTTATCGTCTGCTCTCTCCTTACGACAACAAAGGTGCAGCATCTCTGATGTATGTAAATGATGAAAAATCAAAAGCTGTCTTTTACTGGTGGAGGACTGAGACTTTTTGCAACCAACATATGCCTCGCGTATTGATGGCGGGTCTTAATCCTGACAGAATATATACAATTCATGAGTTGAACAGAATTGATAAACAGCCTCTTTCGTATGAAGGAAAATCATTCTCTGGCAAGTACCTTATGGAAGTTGGCTTGGAGATACCATATACTCATAATACCGATTGGCCACTCCAGTCTTCATGGTCGAGTCGCATATTGCTAATAGAATAACATTCAAATTTGAGAACTCAATGAGTACCATTAGATTATTAATATTCATACTTCTATCCATCTTGTGTCACATGAGTATTGTGGCTCAAGACGATGATGCCATCAATCAAATGGTAGATGGTAAAAAAAATGGTCTATGGCGTACTCGCCAGAAGAACGGTAAAACTCAGGAGGGTTCTTACATTGCAGGACGAAAAGATGGAGAGTGGAAGACTACTCGCGCCGATGGTACAACTGAAAGCATTGTAACTTTTAGCAACGGAGTTGCTCGCGGTCGCGCTATATATTTCTATAGTGATGGCAAAACCATCATGGAAGAGGGTATATGGAATATTGACCACTGGGAAGGTGAGTATAGCCGCTGTCATGAAAACGGAAATAAAGCAGTTCAATTCGTATATAACAAAGACGGGAAGAGAGAAGGTCGTCAGATTTATTATCATGAAAATGGCAAAATTATGTACGACGGGAACTGGACTAATGGAAAAGTCACAGGCACTTTAGCCATGTACGACAAAAATGGTCAGAAATATATGGAACGTCACTACTCTACAAATGGCAAGTTCGAGAGTAATGATTCAAATGTTTCCGGGACAGCCCCTGACGAGCAAACTCAGACTAACAGCCCGGAATACGAGACCTTTACTGGCTCAGGAAAATATACCCTGTACAACAGAGATGGAACCATACAACGTAAGGGCTATTTTGAAAATGGGAAGCTGATAAATGGCGAGCACTTCATATACAAAGATGGGAAGCAGATAAGAAAAGACGTCTATAAAAACGGAAAGAAACTATAATACAGGAACTAATTGAAAGCTATAGCTGAGAGATGCAACGTTATGTCATCTCAAAACATAAATAAGGACTTACTCGAGATAATCGGTAAATATCCTAAGACCTTCCTCCTGATGGATGAAGGGAGTGCCATACATTGCAGAAGTATTATAGGCGATATACCAGCACTGACTGAGGATAATACGATTGTCATTCCTCAGGGAGATGACCACAAAAACGCTGAAAATGCTCTCCGTATATGGAATTTTCTTAGCTCACATGGTGCAACGCGCAATTCCCTCCTGATTAACCTTGGTGGTGGTATGATTTGTGACCTCGGCGGTTTTTGTGCATCAACATTTAAGCGAGGGATGGACTTTGTCAATGTTCCAACAACTGTGTTAGCTCAGGTTGACGCTTCTCTCGGAGGAAAGACTGGCATGAACCTTGGAAATCTGAAAAATGAGATAGGAGTCTTCTCTATGGCGCGTTATGTGCTTATATGCAGAGATTTCCTAAAGACTCTTGACACTGCCAACATATTGTCTGGATTCGCTGAGATGATCAAGCATGCTCTCATACACGATGCTACGAGTTTGAACGAACTGCTCTCTTTCGACTTTGAGAATCCTGATTACGATAAGTTAAGTTCTATGATTGCAGACTCTATCAAGATTAAAGAGTTCTTTGTAGAATCTGACCCTAAGGAGAATGGATTGCGCAAAGCCCTTAATTTTGGGCATACTTTCGGGCATGCCTTCGAGACGTTTGCTCTTCGTCATAATCGTCCCGTCCTCCATGGATATGCAGTAGCCTGGGGTATGATATGCGAACTATATCTTGCATCTGAGTTATCTTCTCTCGACAAGAATGAAGCTAAGACTATTGCGGATAGAATTATTGACCTATATGGCAAACCTGATAATACTGCTAATGACTACAACGAACTTATTGAACTCATGACCCACGACAAAAAAAATAACGAGAGGGGTATTAATTTCTCTCTTCTTCCTCGTATCGGCGATGTAAAAATTGATTATATCGCCCCCTTAGAAGCTATTGAGAATGCTTTTAGATTTATTGCATAATTAATACTACTCTAAATGAGACTGAGCAGAAAAAGCAATATTGCAAAATCTATACATATTGTTCTTCCCGCCTCTAAGAGCATTAGCAACAGAATCTTGATTCTTAATGCGCTAAGCAAGGAGCCTCAACCTATACTCAATCTATCTGACTCGGATGACACACGCGTTCTGCAAGAAGCTTTAAAGGGAAATCTCAGTCATATTGACATAGGGGCTGCTGGCACCGCAATGAGATTTCTAACCGCCTTCTTGACTATGCAGAATGGCACCCATGTCATAACTGGGTCTGAACGAATGCAACAACGACCTATCAGATCGCTCGTTGACGCTCTTCGACATCAAGGTGCTATCATAGAGTATATTGGAAATGAAGGATTTCCTCCTCTCAGAATAACTGGAAATGAATTAATCGGGGGAGATATCAAATTCCCTGGTGACATAAGTAGCCAATACATTACTGCAATTATGCTCATCGCACCTAAAGTGAAAGGGGGATATCGCATTCACTTAGATGGTACAATCAATTCACGACCATACATCGATATGACCATTGGTATTCTACAGAAGTTTGGCATTAATGCTAAATGGATAAATGATGACACCTTAGTCGTACCTGAAGGTGAATTGATTTCTCAAAAGATATCCATCGAGGGCGATTGGAGCGCTGCAAGCTATTGGTTTGCTATCGCCGCCCTCTTGCCTTATACCGAAATAAAGTTAAATACTTTGATGGAGAATAGTCTGCAAGGCGACTCATTGGGTAAGGATATAGCAAAACTACTTGGAGTATCGTGCCGTCATGATAATAATTCTGTAATCATCAAGAGAGACTCAACGCCTGCTGAATATCTCGAATATGACTTCAGGAATCAGCCAGATCTTGCTCAGACATACGTCGTACTATGCTGTCTGCTTGGAACAAAGTTTAAATTCTCAGGACTCGAGAGTCTGAAAATAAAAGAGACTGACCGCATAGATGCCTTGACCCGCGAACTTCGCAAAATAGGCTATATTGTCGGCAATAATGGTATTGACACAATGATATGGGATGGATCAACCGTCCAGCCCTCATACGAGGCTATTGATACTTACAAAGACCATAGGATGGCTATGTCATTCGCCATTGCGGCACTGACGATTCCAAATGAAATCACAATTAATAATCCAGAAGTCGTTTCAAAGTCATATCCATCATTTTGGAACGACATCAGCTCTGTCTTGACAATCAACAATAATATGGCAAGACAATATTAGAGATTAAACAATAAAAAGAATAAATAACATATACTATTTATAAACATAAAATGAGAAGATTTTTAATTCTAATCTTAGTGGCGATGTTAACCGCTGGTTTTGATGCTACTGCGCAAAACAAACTAACAAAAGAACAAGTTCTGAACATGAGCATGACAGAACTATCTGACCTTTCTCTCGAAGATTTGATGGAAGCCGTCAATTTGCTCGGAGTATCAAGCATCAACGAACTTTTCGCAATGATCATGAACAAAAGCGTTTCGTCAGCAACCAAAACAGAGGAGACAGCTTTCACGAGTCCTCTTTCTTCTACTGTTATCACTAAAGCTGAGATGCGTTCGTATGGTGTAACAACAATCGAAGAGGCTTTCCGAATGATTCCTGGTGCCATAGTGATTGAAAAAACCAACGGCGTATACCAAATCATCATTCGAGGTCTGAACAATATCCCAGACAACAACCTGACGGTATATACAGAAACATCCAATATTCTGCTCATGATAGACGGACGTATATGTAACGATATATCTTGTGGTGTAGTGACTCTCGAAAATCTGCCAATAGGTATTGAAGATGTTGAACGCATTGAGGTGGTTCGCGGTGCCTCGTCTGCCCTCTATGGCCCAAATGCCGTGCAGGGTGTTATTAATATCATAACAGAAAAGCCAAATGAGAGTTCAAATCATGTCCAGGGCTCATTTCAGATTGGCAACCAAAATACGGCAATAGCTGATGTTGCGTTCAGAATTGCTCCAAACAGCAAATTAGCTTTGGGGTTGACTGGCAACATCCAGTATCGCCAGCGAGATACAAGAAAGCTTTATATAGCTCCTTCCGAAGGGCTTGTATATGTTGACAACAATGGAAATCCTTTTATTTTAGACGAAAATGGGAATCCACAACTCAACCTCTCACCATCTTTAGGAGGATGGTACACAACCGATGAGATTCAAAACAACATTAAACAAGCCTACACTGATGGCAATTTGTACGACATATTCGTTCCAGAAGCTCCAATGTCGGGACGCTTCCGTAATCCAGCCCTGGCTCGTAAAAGCGTTGCTCTGAACGGATACATCGCATTGACACCCGCTGCTGATATACGATTTGACATCACAGGAGGCTACTACCAGTCGCATGTTGCGAACACCCCATATACTGGCGACAACTTCTCATTTAACCAACGTCAGTACAAAGGAGGATATGCAAATCTTAACTCTTCAATCTATGGAGTTGCATTAAACGCATCATTCAATAAATGGTCGGGAGACTATAATGTCGGAGACCCTGGTCTATGGGTTCATCCAACTACATATACAGTTAGCGCTTCATACGACATAAAGCCTGTTGAGGGTCTCTCAATCAGACCTGAGGTCTCATATCTTCACTACTACGCTAAAGACCATGAGCACAAGTGGATTAAGGATGAAGAGGGGAACGATCTTGAATTGTCTGGTTTTTTCAACGACGATGCATCCAACTCCGACTTTGGACTTTCTCTTCGTGCCGACTATAAGACAAGCAACAAATGGCGTTTCATAGGAGCTTTCCGAAGCGACAAAACAGATTTGCCGGACAAGTGGAATCATTCATGGCAGTTCGCTGTATCAAAGGAATTGAACGAGAACAACTTTATCCGTCTCTCGTATGGTCGCGCAATGCGTAGCATGGTGATGATGAACGCCAAGTCGTCATACAACTGGAAGCGCACAAATATGCTCATGCCTAACTACCTTCAGTACTCTGGTAATCCAAATGCTAAATTGCAATACTCTGATGCTGTCGAACTCGGTTATCGTTGGAGGCCAACGTCAAAAATCCTTCTTGACGCAGAGACTTACTATAACTACTCAACCGATTATGGTTCGTTGCAGGCAAAACAAGCCATGCTGATGCTTAAGAGTAGTGACCTTCAAAATCTGTTAGGGCTACTCATCACCACATCTATGACTAACCCAAATATGAATCCAACTGAAATGCTTCCTATATTAGCAGGCATGGAAGATGCATTTATGACCAAGGCTTATATCGAATATAAGAATGTTCCATATAAGGTTCACCAAATTGGTCTGTCACTTAATATGGACTACATCATTTCATCTAAGTTAATCGCAAAACTTAACTTGAATGTTCAGAATACGAAGATTAACGACTACTACGAGTACAAACAATCTGAGGGTATAGCAACCCAGCTCTACGCAGCAAGCGTAGGTTTCTTAGGCGAAACTGACCCCGAGGGTAATTATAAACCTGGAGCTGCAATCGGATTGTTTGAAGAACTTGTTAGCACTGTTGGCGGGATTATGGCTACTCAGGGAGAGGCTGGTGTTGCTCAATTTGTTGCTGAGGCCACCTCTTACTCGCCCGTTAATCTCTATTCTTCCGACGATATAACAGCTCTTATGGGAGACCAGAATTTCCTTGCTGCTGTAGCAAATGGCGAAAATTGGACCGCTCCTAATGGGAAGGATTATGAGGCACGTTCGCTATACTTCGGCCTTAAGTACAAAATCAACCTCGATAGCAAGAATGATACATACTACTTCGGGTCTAAAGATGTTCCTCCTTACGAATTGCAAGATGGACACAAACACAAAGACACTCCAAACGTTTATGGTATGATTGGTCTTATGTATAAGCCTACCGATAAGCTCAACGTATCTGCCTTTGCCAATTACATCGGGGAGTACAATGTTACTGCCGACCAGTTCTCCGAGCCTTTGAAAACCAACAATCGTTTCACTATGAACCTTAAAGTGGGTTTCTTGCCTGTTAAGGGATGCGAGGTCTTCTTCAATGCTCACAACCTCTTCAACAACCGAAAACAAGAGTTTGCTAACTCCGATATCATCGGTGGTCTCTACACTTTCGGTGTTAACTTCGGCTTTTAACCAGTCATAGGATATACAATTCACTTATAAACAAGGGAGTGTTAGAATCATCTAACACTCCCTTTGTTTATATTCTCATTAATAACTACAACTCCTCCTCAAACAGAATATAACGACTCTCCCTCATTCCTACTGATTTGTATGTATGCTGAGCAACCTGATTCGTTTTGTCAACATACAGTCGTATAACCGAGATACCCTGTTCTTCTGCCCACTCTTTTACCTTGCAGTACATCAACCTGTACACCCCTTTTCTTCTATGAGAGGGGAGGACATAGACTGACTGAATCCACCAATACCAAGCACAATTCCAATCGCTCCATTCTCGCGTAATCATGAGCGAACCCACTATGGTATTAGTAGAATCTTTCGCAAGCAGATAAATCCCCTTGTTCTCATCTTTTATACCTAACTTCACTCCTTCAAGAACGACTGAATAATCCAGAGTTGCACCCTCCGATTCTGCAGCCATATCAAGTTGAAATTTAGCTATAAAGGAGGCATCTTCAATTTTTGCCATCTCAATTGAATACCTACTGCACATAAAAGCAAAAAGTTATTAATAAAAGAGGAGAAGCCGACTATATCAACTTCTCCTCAAAAATTTATACTACAAAAGTATTATCAACCGCGAATAGCCTTGATACCTGGAAGAACTTTACCCTCCATATACTCGAGCATAGCACCACCTCCTGTTGAGACGTACGATACCTTGTCGGCAAGCTTATTCTTGTTGATAGCAGCAACTGAATCACCACCACCAATGAGAGTAAATGCACCATTCTCTTGAGTTGCCTTAGCAACAGCTTGAGCCACTGCTGATGTACCCTTAGCGAACTTATCCATCTCGAATACGCCCATAGGACCATTCCAGATGACAGTCTTAGAAGAAGCTATTACTTCAGAGTAGGTCTTTATGGTCTCATCTGCTATGTCCAGACCCATCCAACCGTCAGGAGTCTTGTCTGTAGCAGAAATGTTGGTATTTGCATCCTTATCGAACTTGTCAGCATTAACAGCGTCAGAAGGTAGATATACCTTCACACCCTTCGCCTTAGCCTTGTCAAGAATCTCTTTAGCAAGGTCAAGCTTGTCAGCCTCGCAAAGTGAATTACCAATCTGACCGCCCATTGCCTTAACGAATGTGTATGTCATACCACCACCGATGATAAGATTATCTACACGATCGAGAAGGTTTGTGATAATAGCAATCTTGTCCGATACTTTTGCACCGCCCATTATAGCTGTGAATGGACGCTGAGCCTCGTTGAGAACCTTATCCATAGCTGTCAACTCCTTATTGATAAGGAAGCCGAACATCTTCTTGTCATCAGCAAAATAGTCAGCAATAACAGCTGTAGAACCATGCGCACGATGTGCAGTGCCAAAGGCATCGTTAACATATACATCAGCATATGAAGCAAGCTTCTTTGCAAAATCTTTCTGAGCAGCCTTCATTGCCTTCTTTGCCTCATCATACTTAGGATCATCCTTCTCGATTCCACGTGGCTTACCCTCCTCTTCAGCGTAGAAACGAAGATTCTCAAGAAGAAGAATCTCACCCATTTTGAGATTCTTAACCGCCTCATCAGCCTTCATACAGTCGTCACAGAAGAGCACCTTCTTGCCACCAAGATTTTCTTCAATCTTGTATATAATCTGAGAGAGAGAAAGCTTTGGATCAACGCCCTTAGCTTTGCCCATGTGCGACATGAGAATTGCGGCACCTCCGTCCTCAACAATCTTCTTGATTGTTGGAAGAGCACCACGAATACGAGTGTCATCAGAGACTTTTCCTGTCTCCTTGTTAAGCGGTACATTGAAGTCTACACGTACGATAGCCTTCTGTCCTTTAAAATTGTAATTGTCAATGAGAATCATGACTTTGTTATTGAGATTAATTTGTGTTTTCTTTTGCCCCCAAAGTTAAACATTTTTCCAGTAATATATATATGAACAACTCCAAACTTGTAAAACATAAAAACACGCCCAGCACATTCAACAATGATATCAAATGTATAACAATCTAATTTTCTGCATATTACCAATACATCATCATAGAAAAAAAGGCCCTAAGAACGTTTTTTTTAGTTGAATTCTTGAAAACCTAAATGAAATTCACTTACTTTGCACAGTTGTTTTGAGAACAATTCGAATATAACGAACTAATATTTACTAATTTAAAATCAGAAAGCTATGTCAGAAATAGCAGAAAAAGTAAAGGCAATTATCGTTGACAAGCTCGGCGTTGCTGAAGCTGAGGTAACACCTGAGGCAAGTTTCACCAACGATCTTGGTGCTGACTCACTCGACACAGTTGAGCTCATCATGGAGTTTGAAAAGCAATTCGAGGTAACAATCCCAGACGATGCAGCTGAAAAGATTCAGACTGTAGGTGCTGCTATCGAGTACATCGAAGCACAGAAGGGTTAATTCCTTTTACACAAACAAGAGCATCCTTCAACAGAACTTTATCCTTCCAAAGAAGGATGCTCTCCTTTCGCAAAAAACAAGAAACACAATAGAATTTATGGAGTTGAAAAGAGTAGTGGTTACAGGCTTGGGAGCCATCACCCCGTTAGGAAACAACGTAGCCGACACTTGGAAGGGCTTAGTTGAAGGAGTCAGTGGCGCTGCGCCTATAACACGCTTTGACGCTTCGAAATTCAAATCTACTTTTGCCTGCGAGGTTAAAGGATTTGATTCGAATGCGTATTTCGGCAAAGAGAACCGCAAGATGGACCTCTTCAGCCAATATGCTATAGTAGCTTCTGATGAAGCTATCGCAGACTCAAAACTTGATCTCGAAAAAGAAAACAAGGATGAGATAGGCGTCATTTGGGGTGCTGGCATCGGTGGTATTCAAACCTTCCACGAAGGCTCAGCAGAATTTGCCATAGGCGATGGAACACCTCGCTTCAGTCCTTTCTTCATCCCTAAACTGATTGCAGATATTGCACCTGGTATGATATCAATTCGCCATGGCTTGGGTGGTCCTAACTTTGGCACTGTATCAGCATGTGCATCTTCTACCACAGCAATATCTACCGCCATGGACCTTATCCGATTAGGCAAGGCTAAAGTCATTATCGGTGGAGGTTCTGAAGCACCATTAGCTATTCCAGGCTTGGGTGGCTTCACTTCAATGAAAGCTCTGTCAACACGCAACGACGACCCTCAGACAGCATCCCGTCCATTTGACAAGAACCGCGATGGCTTCGTTATGGGTGAAGGCGGTGCTGCTCTCGTTCTTGAGGAGTATGAGCACGCTATAGCTCGTGGGGCTCACATCTACTGCGAAATGGTTGGTGCAGGATATTCAGCTGATGCATATCATATGACAGCTCCTCATCCTGACGGCGATGGCGCAGCTCGCGTTATGGCTGCTGCTCTCAAAGATGCAAACCTCGAGCCTAAAGACATCGACTATATAAATGTTCACGGAACCTCTACACCGCAAGGTGACAAGGGCGAGGTTAAGGCTATTCTCAAAGTTTTCGGAGATGACGCATACAAGTTGAACATCAGTTCTACAAAGTCAATGACTGGACATCTCCTCGGTGCAACAGGTGCTCTCGAATCTATAGTCTGCGTAAAGGCTATCGAAACTGGCATCGTACCACCTACGATCAACCACTTTGAGGATGACCCCGAGATAGACAACAAACTCAACTTCACATTTAACAAAGCTCAAAAGAGAACAGTGAAGGCAGCTGTTTCCAACACATTCGGATTCGGTGGCCACAATGCTTCTGTCGTTTTCAAGGCTTTGTAGGTTGAAAGCTATACAAGATAGAATAAAACTTTCTCCGAATAAGAGGAGGAAGTTTTATTTTTTTATCCATAGGTTAACAGGGTTCTGGCCAAACCCATTTAAACTAAAATTCTACGAAATAGCTTTTACACACAAATCGACCAATAAAACAGAAAACAACGAACGATTAGAATTTCTCGGTGATGCGATTCTTAACGCTTCAATAGCAGAAATCCTATTTAAGAAATTCCCCGACTTTCAGGAGGGTATGCTCTCTAAAATTAGAGCTGACTTAGCCAGACGAGAACTATTGAACACGATTGCAGAAGATTTAGGCATCATAAAGTGGATTAATTGTTCTCATCGTATTAATGTCAGCCAAACGCATATTCCAGGAGATGTAGTTGAGGCCATCATTGGCGCCATATCTATAACCAAAGGACAGAAACAAGCTTTCAGATTCATCGAAAATAGAATTGCCAATAGCCAGAATATCAACAATAGCATAGAAACCATAAATTCTATATCCAAAAACTACAAATCTCAAATAATTGAGTACAGTCAGAAGTCGAAAGAGGAGATTCACTTCGAAACCTCATCACAGCACGGCAATGATAAACAAAATACCTTCTCAAGCATCGTTACTCTAAACATGCATATCGTCGGTCACGGAGAGGGAAAAACAAAAAAAGAGGCAGAACAAGTTGCTTCTTTAGACGCACTGCTAAAAATGCCTATTAGAAACAAGGAATCATAAAGCCCCCAAATTATAATGCACAGGGTTGAGTAGCCGGGGTGTGCAGATAAAATAGAGAAGCGGGTTTCGAAGCTCCCAAGTCAACAGGACACCGCGGAACAAAATTATAATCCTTAACAATCTTACCCTTTACCTTATCGGTCAAAGTAACCTGCATTGGATGCGTTGTATCAAGAATCAGGAATGATTCATTCACAGCCTCACCTAACAAAACACCTTTTGCATCTTTCATTGACAATATCGAAACCTCACCTTCATTTATAGACGCCTTCAATACAATGTTCCATCCACTCGTCTCCCTATATTTATAGAGCGCCTCTCTGATACCATTAATACAATCCGCAGCAACCAGAAATGGATTCTTCATTCTCGAGTCAACAAAAATAGCTATGAGAGCATTATTTGATATCTCAGTAACAATCGCATTTTTTGAGACTAATAAGTCAGAACACTCCTCTTTAAAATGCATTATCTGATATGCCTCCATCTCATCGTCTGAACGTTCCTGTCGCTGCAAAAGGATATGGAGCACTGTTCCACGTTTTATCTGCTTATCATCAGAATTGTTATGTATTTTAGTAATTTGCGGCTCCATTAGCTGTTTCATATAAAAATTTAATGAGATAAAAGCCTTCAACAAAAAATAGTTGTCTTTCGAGAGAGCTATCTCGCATTATTTTGACAAAGATATATTTTTTTGTTTATACAAAATACATTTGAGCACCTAATTTTTTACAAATAACATCAAATAGGTTAACTTTGCAGTATATTATAGTGTGGTTATAGACTTTTTGGCATGGCACAAGTATTTAGCGCATCTGAATTACAAGATTCGAGCAACATATATGACGATAAACTGACAGAAGAACTTTCGGTTCATTATGGTGGTATACTCGCCTTATTAGGAGAAGACACCAAAAGAGAGGGTCTGCTGAAAACACCTCAACGCGTTGCCAAAGCGATGCAGTTTCTCCTGAAAGGGTATCATGAAGACCCTGAAGAGATTCTGCGAAGTGCTATGTTTAAAGAGCCATATCAACAAATGGTGGTGGTGAAAGATATAGAACTATACTCTATGTGTGAGCATCATATGCTTCCTTTCTTAGGGAAAGCGCACGTCGGTTACATTCCTCGCAACTATATTACTGGATTAAGCAAAATCCCTCGCGTCGTAGAAGCATATGCGCGCAGACTGCAAGTTCAGGAACGCCTCACAACACAAATCAAGGAGTGTATCCAAAACACTCTCAACCCCCTCGGTGTGGCTGTTGTAATCGAAGCTCAACATATGTGTATGCAGATGAGAGGCGTTCAAAAGCAACACTCATTTACGACAACGAGCGACTTCACCGGTGCCTTTGCCAATAATATTGCAACTCGGGAAGAGTTCTTCAATATTATTGGACACACCATGCACTAATCCTATTACCAGCTTATTCTTTGAGTTTCAGCAACCAAACGATCTGCAAGTTCAGCAAAAGCTACTCCCATCGGTGACGAATCAACAAGAGCCACAGGTGTCCCTGCATCGCCATTCTCACGAATAGACTGCACTAAAGGTATTTGACCGAGGAATGGAATATTCTCTTTCTCTGCTAATGCTTGTGCTCCCCCCTGCCCAAATATATAATACTTATTATTGGGTAATTCGGCTGGCGTGAAATATGCCATATTCTCCACAATGCCGATAATTGGCACATTTACTTTGTCATTCTGATACATATTGATTCCCTTGATAGCATCAGCCAAAGCTACCTTCTGCGGCGTCGAAACAATAACAGCACCCGTCAATGATACTAAAGAGACCAAAGAAATATGTATATCACTCGTTCCTGGAGGCATATCAATCAACAGATAGTCCAAATCGCCCCATGCCGTATCTGTCACGAGTTGCTTCAAAGCATTGCTTGCCATTCCTCCCCTCCACACGATGGCGCTTCCTGGGTCTACAAAATAACCTATACTCAACATTTTAACCCCATACTTCACAATAGGCTCTATGAGTTGACGTTCTTCTGTCGATTCATCTGAAAGAAGCGGCCGCGCATCTTCCGTCTGAAACATAATAGGTACTGAAGGACCAAAGATATCTGCATCAAGCAATCCGACTTTATACCCCTTTATAGCAAGAGCTACTGCAATATTCGCAGTAACGGTAGACTTGCCAACGCCGCCTTTGCCTGAAGATATAGCTATTATATTCTTCACATTTGGCAATACTGGAGACTCCTCCTTTTCAACCTTTTTGCGTATCTTGACAAAAATATGATTGGGTTCTATCTCAACATCATCACCAGCAGCTGCCTTGATTGCATTAATGGACATCTTCTTGATTGTCGCAACCATAGGGTCATTAACTCTGTCAAAGATTAGACTAAAAGTTACATTCTTGCCACTGATTCGGATATCATCCTCAAGCATGCCAAGTTTAACTATATCTTCTTTCTTCTCTGGATGCACAACAGTTCTGAGAGCATCCTCTATAAGTTTTGGATAAAGCGACATAATTTAGTTTTTGCGATTAAATTCTTTTACTCCACGTCCAACACTATGATACGTGTCATACTCAATATCAACTTCTGGCTCTACCAATTCTTCTCCTCTAAAAGGAGCCCGAAAACGCAGATACTTAATTTTGAGTCCATGTGACAGCCATTTTTCCTCATAATATGTCTGAATCGTAAGCAATGTAGGGTCAATATCCAATTCTCCCCCATCCTTATACAAATCACCTGTGATTACTTCTGGAACAATATTGTTTGCCTTGAACATCGCAGATGCATATTCAAATAAAAAATTGCTATCTGTCTTTAAGTGCAGAACACCTTCTGGCTTCAAATAGCGTTGATATCTTCCAAGCATCATTGTCCCAACGAGTCGTTTCCGAGGCTTTTGCATCTGCGGATCTGGAAAGGTAATCCATGCCTCACTCACCTCATCTTCCGCAAATATATTGTCAAGAAACTCTATGTGAGTTCTTAGGAAAGCCACATTTGAAAGCTTCTGCTCAAGCGCCACCGTGGCTCCCGTAAACATCCTTGCTCCTTTGATATCTATGCCTATAAAATTCTTATCTGGATACAGTCGCGCGAGTCCAATAGTATACTCACCCTTGCCACAACCCAACTCAAGAACTATAGGATTTTCATTCTTAAAATAATCACTATTCCACCTTCCCCTCATGGGAAAGCCTGATTTCTGTAAAGCACTATAATCTGCAGCCTGAAAAACATTGGAATAGCTGTCCATCAGCGCAAATTTCTCTAACTTATTCACTTCAAATATCAGATTATTGACTAACCTTATCTATCTTCAACCCTATACTATGTACTCCTATTATGCTGGAGTCGCGCATTGCCTGAGAAAATCTATACCCATATCGTCCAGGCTCTTTAAATGCTACATCCCTCATCAATGGGATCTGAATTGAATACAAACTTCCCCAGCCATCACCAAGCCACTTTCCATTAGGTTCTGCCAACATACATTCAATTGTATCCCTGACAACGTGACCATCAGGTGCCTCTATATCGACGAATAACCACAAATTGGAATATGGATATGAGTTTTGTGTACGCAATTGAAGTAAAACATCATATCTCTGTCCCTTATCTATCTGATCGGGGTAGAAGACTGCAAGCGAATCTGAATTCCAACCAACATTAGGCAGTGCTATGTATTCATTATATACACAATTTCTATCAACACAACCTGTCGACACTAACATCAATAGGCTGATTAAATAGATGTATTTATGTAGAAAGCTAACTCCTCTCATCATTGATTTCCGTCTTTACTATCCGCCCCCCCCTGCTTCAACTGTTGTCCGTCTTGACGGCCATGCTGATTATCCCTGTGTCTTTGCTGATTATGTCCATTTGAATGACGTCCACGGCCATTATATCCTCTATTGTTGCGCTGTCTGATATTTCCGCCTTTTGCACTCTGCAGCTCTCTTTTCTCTGAAGCTCCATCCTCCGATGCAACATGAGCCGATGGTGCTACTGACACTGTCTCTTGTCGTCTGTTTTCAACAGGGGCATTTGCATGGTTCCTGTCTTTTCGCTGATTATTGTTCTTACCGCCCCTTGCTCCTTTGCGATTCTTATTGTCGAATCGTGTCAAATCATCTAACTCGACAACATTAGAGTATCCTGTATCTTCACTAACTGCAACACGCTCTGAACTTCCTATTTCAGAAGGTCGCTCTCCATGTGCATTCATCTCTTGAATCTCTCTCACATGCTCCGCATCAACTGCCACAATATTCACTGGTGTATCCTTCTGCGGAGAATACCACATAAGATGTTTGAATATGTCGTACTTGAAAAAGTGGTATGTTCCATCAGCCACCTCCAAAGGACGATCTGTAGGAGGGAATGATTGTATAGCATCCAGATAAACATCAAGCTCATAATTAAGACAACATTTCAGTTTTCCGCACTGACCAGCAAGTTTCACAGGATTCAAAGACAAATCCTGAACTCTCGCAGAATGAGTCGTGACCGAAACAAAATTGGTCATCCACGAAGCACAACAGAGTTCTCGTCCGCAAGGACCTATTCCTCCAATGCGGCCTGCCTCCTGACGTGCTCCTATCTGCTTCATCTCGATACGCACATGGAAACGATCTGCCAAGACTTTTATCAACTCTCTGAAGTCAACACGTTCGTCTGCTATGTAATAGAAAATCGCCTTCGTTTTATCCCCTTGATACTCAACATCTCCGATTTTCATATTCAAGTTGAGTCTTTCAGCTATTTGCCGACTCTCCAGCATTGTTGCCTGCTCAAGAGCCTTCGCCTCTTCCCATTTCTCAATGTCTGTAGGTCTGGCTATTCTATAAACCTTCTTAAACTCGTAGGCCGTAGGGTTTATATGATACTTATACATCTGAAGATATACGAGTCTACCACAGAGAGTGACCTCGCCAATGTCATGACCGGGAGTCGATTCAACGGCCACTATATCTCCTTTATGCAATTGGACACCCGTCTGATTCCGATAATAGCTCTTTCGAGTATTTTTAAACTGCACCTCCACCAAATCAGATGCACCCTGAGGCTCTGGCAAATCCTCTAACCAATCGTACACATGAAGCTTACCGCCTCTTATGGCATTAGTACCACAACAACTCGGTGTTGCGGGCTTTAAACGAGCTAATATATCTGAAATTGGTTCATCAAATGACGAGACCTTCTCATGTTTATCCTCTTCATCATACTGGTCTTCTTCGTCATCAACAGCGTCAACAGGTTTGAAAGCCGATTTAAATCCCTCTATCTTCTCTTCTCCTCCATCATCCATATCGTCAGAAGCATATTCATCCTCCATCGCTCTATACAAATCACGCTCGCTAACTCCTGATTGTTCTGAAGACTCAGTTCCCTCGACATTGTTTAGTATATTGTCATTGTAAGAATCGCTCATTTTCTTCAATTAAAATCGATTATCGCACGAAGATAACAATAATATTTTGATTAGACTCACTCTCTTTGTATTTTGAGAAGCACTGCAACCTGCATCATCAAATCAAAATATATAATTTTGGAGTTACCATTTCTCTCTATATGAAATATCGCTGTATTAAATTGGTCTACAAGACCAAAGACATTTCCAGGATGAATAAACACTGCAAACTTCTTCAGGAATGACTCTTCATCATTTGTAAGCACCGACAACTCCTCCTGCTGCAGGTTATATACAAGGCTCTCTCGTATCATATGAATGCAGTACTGCAACCTATTCTTGTGTTCATCCCTCGTCATCTTGGAAATACTATCCACAAAAGAGACCATAGCAGAAGCATCACGCCGATAACATGAACGCATCAAATTGGCAAAGAACTCAATATTTGACTTTAACTCATCATTATCGTTAAGAACCTGATTCACACGAATCATACTGCCCATAGATATATGGGCTATGCGCTTACTCTGTTCTTCCCCAAGTGTCGGACATAATCTATTTATATGCTGACAGATGCTTTCATCATCTATTGGAGAGACTTGTATTCTTTGTGTTCGACTCAACACTGTAGGCAGAATATCATTCTCGTTCTCGCTGACAAGAATAAATAACGAGTTTGATGGTGGTTCTTCTAAAATTTTCAGAATGCGATTCGCTGCTGTTTCGTTCATAAGCTCTGGCAACCACATTATCAGGACCTTATAAGGGGCCTCAACTGATTTTTGTCCTAACTTTTGATGTAAAGCAACCACATCGTCTTTAAATATAGCGCCTTGTTTATCACTTTTGATTCGGCTAATCCACTGAATACGTGAAAAATAAATCGATTCACCAAACAGTTCTCTCCATTTATCTAAAAAATCAGTGGAATATACTTCAGGAGAACTTCCCTTAACTACTGGATAAACAAAATGCAAATCAGGATGCGTCAGGGCCTTATACTTCACACATGAAGGACATCTTCCACACGAATCTCCCGATGTTTTATCCCCTGTACAATTTATATATTGTGCAAAAGAAATAGCTAAAGGCAAAGCTCCTGTTCCCTCCGGTCCAGTCAATAATAGTGCATGCGGAATACGCCCTGCCTCATACATTAGCAAGAGTCTTTGCTTGACTGACGACTGCCCTATTATCTCCGAGAACTGCATAAAGTCGCTAATCTACTGTCAAACATATAGTTCGTTCAAGATTGTCCGGATTTACATCAATTGTAATCTTTGCAATGTTATCTGGCAATATATCCTCCGCAACCTCAGGCCATTCAATGAAACAAAAATTACCACTATTCATATAATCATCAAAGCCTATATCCATCACCTCCCCAATGTTCTTCAATCTATACAGATCAAAATGATATATCGACTCTCCACACCCCTCTATACCATAATCATTCACTATGGCGAATGTAGGTGAATTTATGATTGCCGTTGTTCCGATTGCTCTTGCAAGGGCTCCTATAAGCGTTGTCTTGCCAGCTCCCATAGGTGCATCAAAAGCAACAATCCGATGTTGCCCTAATTCCCTCAGAATTGACGTGGCTACCGACTCAAGGCCCCCCACTGATGTAACTCTATATTCGTAAGTACGCTTCATAAATCTATTATTCACTCAAACTCAACTGGAAACTAACCCCGACATTTACATTGCTCGTTGGATAACTATTTGAAACATATGGCTTCGAAATCGCCTGATCATAATAGAATTCCATCGAGAATCTACGATTGAAGGCATAATCTGCTGAGACTTTAATGTTTGTTGTTTTCGTTCCAGAGGCAAGCTCATTACTCATCTCCTCTATTCGCCGCAAGATAGTATATGTGTCTCGTTGACTTAAAGCCAAAGTGAGATTTAAGTCGTTGTTGAACTGTTTAGCATCCTCAGAATGACCAAATATCAATGGCAGATTATCAAATCGATAGCCAAGAGAGAGATTCCAATCGCCGGAGTAGGTCTCGGTTATCTGGTTATTTGACAATGACAAAGATATATTTCGTTGTTTATTCACACCTACCGATACTGTCATATTGTTTATCAATGTGGCACTTACCTGTATAAGAGGATTCAGTTGCTCGCTAATGGATATGGTGGAAACTGTATACTTTGGAAGGTAATTACCCTGCAAGTCTCTTATATGCTCTCCATCCTTACCTGGCGATACCCAATCGAGGTTCGTCTGATACTGACCAACTGTATATTTAGCAGTATAGGAATGTGAAAACTCTATGTTTCTGACATAATCCTTCAACCCCTGAATATTGCTTAGTCCGCTGAATGTAACTCGCCAATTTGGCCGCATAAACTTAACTGGAGGCAGGAGATCCGTCCATATATTATTTGAATTGATTCCTATATAGGCTCCTACGAATGCCGGCATCATAACATACTGAGATGTAAGGCCGTACCCATCTTCTGCCCGATTCTCGTTCTCTGAACATCTTTTTGCTATAGAGGGCCTCATTCGCATGAAACTCTCAAACAATTCTCCACTCATATTCCCTGTCTTCCGTGGCTTCTTAAATGCAGACCCAAAGGCATTGATAGACATAAAATATGTGCCGTCTACCACTGTATTGTATACCCCCTCGAAACCTGAGGCATTGAAGACATAATACTCCTCCAAACCTTTATTATGGGAGCGTTGCGCCGACAACTCCACCTTCAGAGATTTAAACAACTCTATTGATGCTCTGACTTGCAGATTCGTAGATGCATCCATGAGATATGGCTCGTTCAACGTGGTATCGTTCGTTATCCACCCATATTGTATTGCTTTATATGCAAAATTCCTGTCCTGCCATCCTATAACAAAAGGGAAGCCTGGGGATCTCCTACCATTGTACGTGTCAAAACCTGCGAAGTGAACTCCTGGGAGATATCCATATAGAGTCGTTGAATTATTTTCTGAATAGTTGACAGACAAACTCTTTACCGATGTCAGCAACTGAAGCATGACATCTTTGACAACTTCGCCCACAGTAGCTTTTTCTGTAATAGTTCCCACTACTACTACTCGTGATTTTTCCGAGTCTTTGTTAGCAACAAACAGTGCTGAGTTGGCATCTATTGGCGTCAACTTACCATTGACTGATCTTCCATTGGCATCAAACACTCGTATTGTAATATTCTGTGTATTCAATTTATGAACAATCTTCGTTGGCTTTCCCTTTACGAGATTAACATCGTTTTCTGTATATCTAACCGTCTGAGACGATTTCGCATTATTGTTATTCTTTTTCTGTCTGTTTGATGACGAGAAATTATATTTGTCATATATGCTCTTCAAACTCTTTGACTTTTGATATATAGTCTGAAGATTTACCATACCATTCAACTGTTCATTCTGTCGATTCTGAATGATATTTCCCCAATTATAGCCTGTGCCCTGGTTCTCTGCTCTCCAAATATATGTTCCCTTATATTGAGCTGTCGCTGACAGAAAATCCAGATAGGGTAATCTATTTATTGGAACAGTCCAGTTTAAATCCACCGTATGCTGGTAGTTTGTGGTTCTACCAAAATGCAGCAGATTTGTCATAGTGGAGTCTTTCCAATGTTTATACTCTTCAGGGAATCTATCTTTATTTACAACCACATCTGGCTCATCAATACGAGCATTAACTGTCGTATTTAACCCAAAACGTAGCGACTTTGTTATATTATACTTGAAATCCAAATAACGATTCCAACTAAAGTCTTTTGATACTGATATCGGGACTACATATGTAGGATTGTTGACATTTCGTTTTTGAATCTCCTGATAATCTCTTGTCAGCTCCCACCTATATGATAGTAAAGATGGTTGTGGATAAAAGGCCAGTTCTGCCAATATTGCCAATGGTTTCTTCGATTTCAGAGATTTAAATGGCTCTATTGGTTTAGGTGATGCCGAATAGTTGTATGCAATCTGACCATTCACCTCTTTCTCAAGGTCATATTCAGTCTCGGGATCTGTCTTCTTTATCTCGCTATAGGCGTATGTAGCTGAAAGGTTTGACGGAGAATATATTGCATTCTTTTTCCCTTTTGCCGGTTTCAACCTCAGATTAGTTACATTTATACTCTTCGTTGTCTCCGTCGTCTGTGATATACTCTTGATACTATCCCTAACCGATTTTGAATCGGTATTATCAAGGACAGTTCTCAACTTTACGTCTGAGTCGTAAGGTGAGTATTCAGGAGTTGACACCTGTCGTGAATAACCCGCGTAGAATGGTATTGAAAGACGACTATTCTGTCCAAAGAACTTGCCGAGTTCGAGATTTGCAGATATGTCAAACTCTGCATTTTCCGACATGCTTCGTTCCTGAACACTTTGATCGATACTACCGAAACCTACTGATGAGTATTGTCCAGATGCCGAAACACTACCCAAATCCGCAAGTTTTATTGATGTTCGTCCTCGAGCCGCCCATCCACCTTCTTCATTGAAGTCTGTAAGACGTAACTCATTAATCCATACCTCGGCAGACTTGACCCCAGCACCGTGAGCTCGGAGACCAACCATCATAGTAACAACATTACCCAATGATGGATTTCCCTTTATCCTAACTCTGTTATTCACCTTGTCAGGGTCTGTCATCGTATATATATCCTGCAATGTTAACCCTGAAGACTTAGCTCCGTTGCGTGCAATCTTACACTTAGTAAATAACTCAAGGGGAACATCCAGCTCGTTCGACTCGGGCCAAACTATATACCTATCCGTGGCATTCGAACTTGCGTATGTCCCGTGCGGTGTCAATTTCAATGGTATCTCATACTCATAATAGTTATCTACATAATCAGAACCAAGTCGCACAAAAAGTGACATCTGATTATCTTCCAACGGATACCCTTCCAACTGTTCCGCATGAACAAACATCTTCAACCTTCTATACTGGCGCAAATCCATATTTAAGACCTTGTAGACAGCACGCGCATCGGCATTGCCTAAGTCTGTTACCTTAAGAGAATATGCCTGCTCGTTTAATTGGCGAAGCTGTGGATTTGACGGGTCTATTGTTCTGTCTATTCCTGGTGGCAATACATAATTGACAGGAACTCGGCGGTCGTTCTCCTCTATATTCACAGTAGATGTTGTGAACATCGTTTGGCTCACAGGGTTAGCATCCTCTTCATACAGCTCTTCTGTATACTTTCGCCACTCTCCTTTGACAAGGTCAAGTGTTGCAAAACGCATAATGCAAGTATCAGAGAATCCTGTAAGAAACATCCTAATAAACTGCATCGACGACATGTCGCTTATATCTCCAACCACCTTTTCAGGATTTGCAATAGGTATCTTAAACTGATACCAATGTACCTTCTCGGTCCTGCCATTCTTCAGTTTGACACTGGTCTCCATCTTGTCTGCTATATAGTTATGACCTACAAGCATAGAATCAGGACGTATTGAGACATGATACTGGTAGTAGTTTTCTGTTTCAGACAATGTGTAATCGCTATTTAAATCCTCGTTGTCTGGTCTCGACCAGGCTGCTGTAGAATATGTTTCTGGAGAATACTCCGTCGGACATGAGTTACCCTCTGTATTGTTAAATCGCTTATATCTGTCAAGAATTGAGACCTCCTGCGAATCGTAGTCTGACCCCCTGTAATAATGATAATCATCTGATGCTGGATCTACCATGATGCTCTCGTAAGCAGCATCTGTCAATTCTCCTTTTGAATGCATATCCGATATATAGGATAAATACGGATACTCAGGTTTGTTATAGAAATATCGTTCTCTCTCCGATGACATTCCATTTAAACCTACATCCTGAGCTCTCATTGACGCAGGGTCGGTATTAAATGCATCCACTAATGAGTTGTTCTTTGGCACATAGCCCCACATAGTCGAATCAACCAAAAACTCCTCGTTCGGGGTTGGCAATCCATGTTCAAAGCTCTTTCTGGAATCTTTTAATACATCCTCTGAGATGTTGCCTATATTGAAATATAGTTCTCCTCCTACATCCTGTTTGTCTACATTGTATATAAAGGGGTCCATCATCCAAAACTCAATATACTCAATATTAGCACTCTCAAAATCGGTCGTCTCAAGCTTACGCTGTATACCAGCCCATTTCTCCTCAGGCTTGTTTAAGAATCCATCCTTGTCAATATCTGTAGTAAAGTTGTACGAGCCTCTTTCGCGCGGATAATATGCAAGGTTAAACACCGAGATATTTGTTGACTCTCCATAAGCGCTCTCCCTATTAGGATATAGCTCCTCTTCATACACTTCTCTCACGTAATGACTTGACTGTTGCTCTGGGTCGTTCTTGATATGACGGGGCGTGGTTGTCATGTTTCTTAGGAATAGAGGATCTATACTATACCATGCCAGACGAGCTCTGTCAAAACCAACAGACAAATCATCAACTTTGTCTGCATCATCAAACAAATCTGCTTGCCCCTGCGGTTTGGACGCCATACGCCACGCAGTCCATGTCTTTATATCATACGAGACACTTGACCCCTCAAAATCATCAATATAGGCTGCTTTGATGGTATTGGTATGACCTGCTATAAGCCGAGCCACCTCTCCTTCAAAACTTATCGTTGACATCTCTTTTGTTGAAATCATCGGAAGAGCATCAAGTGCCTTGGTTATAAACGGAAGATTATGCTTAAACTCTGTATTGAATCCCAACATCGTATTGGATATACTCTCATCACCATACGACACCTTATTTGTCAAAGGCCGCTCTTTCATATGTATGATAGTAGCTCCTATATTCCAATCATTATTGATTTCATAATTCAAGTGTGCTCCAACGAGTGTCTGCGTCTGCGTAGATATGGCACTCTCATTCTCATATGAGATATTTATCGCTTGGCCTGAGTTCAATATGCTCTGATTGATAATTCTCACACGACCCAATGAGTAGTCGACTGAATAGTCAACATTTTCCGTGAGGGTCTGTCCTCCAGCCGTCACTGTAACGGAACCCTGTGCGACATTAAAGGCATTAAGAGATATATCAGTTGAAGCAGATGACGAGTAACTTCCTCTAAGCCTAAACTTATTTTTACTCGTCTGCTGCTTTGCGTAAACCTGTGTAGAATCATATAAAGCATGAAAAGCATATTTGCCTGAAATGCGACTATCTCCAATTCTTTCTTCTAATGACTTAGCAAATGGCTCCCTCATTGGGAAGATAACTCGTCCTTTCTTGGCATCTATTGTGTACCCTTGAATAAAGTCATATCTTCCATCTGATGACACGTCATTCTGTGAATTCAACCTGTCAAGGCCCAGAATCTGAAGGAATGTCTCTCCATTATGGCCTCCATTCATAGGACGTTCTCCCTCCGAAAAATAGTTTACATAGTTCGACGTTGAGTCTGAGCAATAGACAATATTCAGATCAAAGTCCTTCTGCTCCACTTCGTATGCATTCAACGAATATATATTCTTCATCATCAGATCCCACGCTGCAAACTTTGGTGTAAGCGTTGAACCTTTCAACATCTTGAGGAATAGCGACTGCGGAGCATCAATACCATCTGTAGAAAACTCACCAACTTTATATGTCTGACCTCTGTAAGTATACTGGTATGCTACTGCCAAAACCTCATTATTGTTCAATGGCTGAGATAGTGAGATGTAGCCCAGTCGGTCATTGAGTACATACTCACTTGAACTGAGCATTCTCGCATTCTCAATTTTTTCATAATCTCTGGCCGAATACAGATTTGGATACGACGCCATAATCTTCGTAACATCGTTTATTGACCGCTGAGGCAGAATAACTTCGTTAAGTTGCTGATAGACATTATTGGCCTCATTAGATGGAACAGATACCCCTTTCACACTCCATTGCGATGGCGATTGCATATCGTTGCGCGACTGCTCGCCTAAGTCGGTAAATGCTAAGATATTTCTTGTATCGTTGTAATTACCTGTTCTGTTCGTCACCCACACCTCAATCTTATTGATTGTAACTCCCGAACTGACATTAGGCAATCTCCTCAAAGCATCGTCATACATATCCTTGAAGAAATGTGACAGAAAGAAATGTCTGTTTCGTTCGTAATCTGTGACGTCTATATCAAACTCTTGCTTAGTAGACCCTCCCTGCACTGTCATACTCTTCGTCTCGCCTTTCTTCTGCGAAAAAACAGTACTTACTGTCAGTCTTCCAAACTTCATATCCATTTTCAATCCAAAGAGCGATTGCGAGCCTTGTATGAGAGTTCCAGGCAACGACCAATTGATGTTACCCGCCTCAATATCTTGAATAATGTCATCTTCTGTTCCTGTATAATCCAGTTTAACCTCATTCTCAAAGTCGAAAGTAGCTTCTGTATTATAGTTTATCGTCAACTTCATCTTCTCTCCTATCTGAGAATTAAGATTCATCTGCACCGACTGATTAAAATCAAAAGATGTAGTCTTTCTCATCCTTTGCTGCATCGTAGGATTATCAATCTTATTGACCTGAACTCCAAGCGAGATCTTGGCTTGACCCTGCAATTTCATAGTTATCTGATTGGAGCCAAAAATCGATGCAAACAAATCGGAGTTGATACGCCACTTAGAGTTCAGCAGCGTATTCTTCTGCTCATTCTCCGATGACTCTGCATCATTGGATTTAATTGCATGGTTGGATTCATCTTTTGAACGTGAAATCCAATAATCCATCATCGAACGACGTATGCGATCGTCCTGATACTCCTCCAATGTCATGGTATACGGCAATCTGACATCCATACGACCAATCTTGCGATATATGGTCACAGTATTGGTTAATGCATCGTATTGCGCATAGTATTCAGCATTAGACGGTTCCTTAAGTTGTATGGGAGAGGCTTTCCTCTCCTCCTGCGTTAATGAGTCAGGCGCATACTCCGCAACCTGCTCATAACGCCCCATGTCTACACAATCAGCAAGGGGCATGATACGAGGAGCACTCTCCGCCCAATATGGACAGAGCAGAAGTGCTGCTATTATAAATCTTATCTTATCCAATGATAGTCAGTTCATCGATAATGTTCTTCGCATTGCCATATTTATCGATGATAAAAAGAACATAACGAATATCCACGCAAATACATTTCTGCAATTTTTCTTCAAAGGTAATGTCACCACTCATCGCTTCCCAGTTGCCATCAAAGGCTAAGCCTATGAGTTGTCCTTTACCATTAAGAACCGGACTACCTGAGTTTCCACCTGTTATATCATTATTAGTAGTGAAACAGACATGCATCTCCCCATCTTTATCAGCGTATCTACCATAGTCCTTCGACTCGTACAACTGTTTCAAGCGGGAAGGCACATCAAATTCCCAGTCGCCGGGTTTTTCTTTCTCCATGACTCCCGTAAGCGTTGTATAATGCTTATACATTACGGCATCTGCTGGCTCATAGTCTCCAACCGTTCCGTACGACAACCGCATGGTAAAATTGGCATCTGAATAGAATTTTTTATTTGGATACATCTCCATCAAACCCTTGATAAACCTTCTGTTATTATCTTCAATTTTCCAATCATTTTCTTCCATTCTACCTGTCAAACCTTGCAATTTGTCAAGGAATTGACCATAAATCTTATATGCCATATCTTTACTAAGGGAACCAGATTTATGACTGTCAATGTATTTAAAGAGTCTTGTAGAATCTGCAAAAATTGATTTGGCAAAGATCTCACGTGCATAACCCTTGAAGTCTTCGCCGTATTTTTTCTCTATCTGTTTATAAAATTCTGGAAGATAATACTCCTCAACAGTCTCTTTGTATAGCTTCAATAGAGCAGCACAAACCTTCTCATCTGTCTTGGCACTATAATCTTTGTAGAACGCCCTAAATTCTGATTTAATGCCTTCAAATATCTCTTTCGAAACAGCGGGATACTCTAATATCTGTTTATACTTTCTAATCATAGCGCTACACTTGAAAATTTCAGTGCCATTATACAGACATTCTATAAGATAGGCATAAGCCTTTGCATAAGAATAATTGGCTTCATACGCATACTTCAGATTTGCAAGAACATCCTCATAACCTTTCTTGCCCCTCGCAAACTCTTCAAACTCTCTTTCTAACTCTCTTTTCTTCTCTATGATATGAAGTCGTTTTAAACCTCTGTTCATACCTATCGCATTCTTCCAGTAGTTTGAAGATGAGGCATACTTTGAGGCATACTGTAGCTTAATCTTTTCATCTGCAAGCATATCCTCCATCCAAATATTTTGCTTCTTTTCCCTTGGTAGTATTCTCGAAGCATTTTCTACCTCCATGGTGTGTTTTATTCCCCACGACGTGAGGTACCTGCTTGTACTTCCAGGAAAACCTATTGTCATCGCAAAATCAGATTTTTCTGTTCCCTTTATGGATATCGGCAAATAGTGCTTTGGCGTATAAGGGACATTGTCGGTACTATAAGTTGCTGGCTTGTTCTTTTTAGATGCATACACCCTAAATATCGAGAAATCACCTGTGTGTCGTGGCCACATCCAGTTATCAGTATCATGCCCGAAGTTACCTATAGCCTCCGGAGGCGTCCCTACTAAACGAATATCCTTAAAGATTTCATATTCTACCAGAAAATACTGATTACCTTCTAAGAAGGATTCAACGTCGACCGAATGAAACTGTGTTTCTTCTTTTGAGTAGTCCGACATACGTTTCGATATCAAGCGCCTTATGCGAGCATCAATAGAATCTTGGTATTCGGATCTAAACGATTTAAAAAAATACGGACTCTTATTCTCTGTCGATTTTTTGTTATCAGTGTTTACAGTTCCCGCAAGAACGTCAAGATCTTTCAATATTTCTGATGTCACATCCGTCATCTGGGTCAAGAACTTCACTGTTAAACCATCCACTGGCAACTCCTCAGCATATCCTTTTGCCCAGAAACCATCACGCAGATAGTTGTGGTCAACACTGGATAGCTTCTGTATGCTACTATATCCACAATGATGATTAGTAAATATCAGTCCCTTGGGTGAAACAATCTCTCCTGTACAGCCTCCTCCAAATATTATAACAGCATCCTTTATAGATGATTTATTTGCAGAATAAATCTCCTCAGCAGATATGCAGAGTCCCTTCTCCTTCATCACATCTATATTCATCTTTTTCAACAGAGGCAAAATCCACATTCCCTCGTCTGCTGTAGCGGTGACTGTTATAACACTCGCTACTATCATTCCAAGCAATCGTTTCATCATATGTATATTCTTATTTGCCATTAAAATACCTCTTCAATATCTCTGGAAGTTTATCCACATCCTTTGGATATACGCAGAAACCATCCACTCCTGCCTCCATTGCCTCCACCTTCTGCGCGTCCGACAAAGGCATCGCATCAAGACTTAATATCACGGTATGAGTAGTCCCAATTCCAGATTCTATATCTCTGATTTTTCTTACCAATTGTAATCCCGACATTTCCCCGATAAGGAATACACTAAGCAGAACCATATCATACTGAGCATTCTCAAAGCGTTTCAGGAAACTGCGAGTAGAGGCCTCTATCTCGACCTTACGCACATATGGTTGGATAGTGTCATAAAGCACTCTTTCGCTGACTCCATCCTCGATACTCTTATTTCCATTTAAGGAAATAATCAAGACGGCTGCATCGCTCAATGAAAGATGCATATTTATTTTCTTTAGTCTTGCCTCTGCAATGACATCCGCACCCTCGTCGTGTGCCTTGACTAAATCAATATCAGGAACCACTATTGCATCTATATCCTTGTACGACTGCGTAAACTCTATGTCAAGTGTACCATCCTGATATTGAATAGCAAAATTAGAGTCTGTTGCATCTATCAATCTTTTCGCATCATCAAGATTCAATTGAGAAGTCAGTTTATCATCAAGGTTCGACAAATCCCTGCTATCAATAACAATATCAGCTTGTATAGATATCTTAAAGTTAATCATAATATTCTGCACATTGGTGTCACAAAGCACAAGATATACATCAAGTGCCTTCTCTTTCAATGCAACATTACCCTCCAAAGCATTAAATATTGAATGCAATATCTGTTTTGTAAGAAGACTATTTCCCATCACCCTTTGTGGGACTTCGCTCGACAGGTATAGCTGGTGTTTTTTCTCTATACAATGCTTATTAGAGCCATATGTCATCAAGGTTGCAGAGACCAAATTGTACAAATTGAAAACTACATCCTCCTCTTCAATAGGTCGTATCTGGTAGTCCGAAGCATTATTTATTCTATTTAGTTTATTGAGTGCATTTTCAACAGATACTCTCATAGTCGAGACTAATTCCATTTGAGAGGGCGACAAATGGGTTGATGACAAGCGCTTCGCAGAAACTGAAATATCATTTAATGGTGGTTGTAACTTAGTCACCATCGTTGAGAGCAGCTCTTTGTAAATCTTGACATCTTCTGAAAGCATCATCACCTCCCTTATTCTGTCATACAACAATGCACTAAGCCAACGTATGGCAGAGAAGAAGATAAAAGAGCCTGCAAGTTGAATCACTAATAATGTCGTTAGCTCATATAATGAATAACTCAAATTTAATACTGGTAAAGAAAACTGCAGTATAAGATAAATTACTATAGATAATACTATTTGCAGTATACTCAATATCAGGCCTACTCTTCTTCCATGTATTATCAATGCAATGAATGGATATATTAAAAGCGTATTTGGTGAAAAACTAGCTATCGAACTACTTATAAGAATAACAATGAAATAGCAGAAAATCACTCCTCGTTCAATCGAAACATAAAGATTATTCCTCCTATTAATGTAGGGGAATATAAAGAATGAGATAAAAAGCAGGGCAGCAAAAAGATTGGCTATTGAGATTAGCATGTTCTCATAAACCAAAGCTCGTACTCCTAATACCATAGCGTACACCAGAAGGAAAAAGTTCACTACATTTAAGAATGAGAGACGGAACACCTCGTCTGCTGAGATATCCATGTCATTCGATACAGTGAACAATCTTAATATTTTATTAATAGAAAACATTAAAACCTTCTTAATACAAAATGCTATAACAACACGACCTAACGCCCTGTCTGAGATAGCAATTAAACTGCAAGTTTACAAAAAAAAATAGAGACTACAAATAGTATTTAGTATAACAAAAAATCCCCGTCATGAAAATGACGAGGATTAGATAATAAGGGGCGGCTACCTACT
>JABUTU010000082.1 GCA_021443545.1 Marinilabiliaceae bacterium
GGAGAGTAGGTAGCCGCCCCTTATTATCTAATCCTCGTCATTTTCATGACGGGGATTTTGTTTTTTTTATAACTTTGTGGTGCAATAATTTTCTAATTATGATATCATACGTAGATCAAAACGAATACCCTTATAAGGTTGCAGATATTAATCTTGCTAAGTTTGGAAGAGATGAAATAACCATCTCTGAATTGGAGATGCCAGGTCTCATGGAGTTGAGAAAGCGTTATGCTGATAAGAAACCATTAAAAGGTGCGCGTATTACTGGCTCTCTTCACATGACTATTCAGACAGCCATTCTCATAGAGACTCTTGTTGCTCTTGGAGCTGATGTCCGTTGGTGTTCTTGTAATATATATTCGACGCAAGACCACGCAGCAGCTGCAATTGCAGCTGCAGGTATCCCAGTATTTGCATGGAAGGGAGAGAGTCTGGCCGAATATTGGTGGTGTACGAAGATGGCTCTTGATTTTGGAGGTGGACTTGGTCCTAACCTTATTGTTGATGATGGTGGTGATGCTACATTGCTGATACATAAGGGTGTTGAGTGTGAGAAGAACCCATCTATTCTTGATAAGGATTACTCCGATTGTGGAGAGGATTTCCAGGAGCTGATGGAGTTGCTTCGTTCAATGCAGGGACAAGTTTCTTGGTCAAATATAGCAAAAGGAGTAAAGGGAGTCAGCGAAGAGACCACGACGGGTGTTCATCGTCTCTATCAGATGATGGAGAAGGGTGAATTATTATTCCCAGCTATAAATGTTAACGATTCAGTCACTAAGAGTAAGTTTGATAATCTCTACGGATGTCGCGAGTCGTTAGCAGATGGCATTAAGCGAGGCACCGACGTTATGATTGCTGGCAAGGTTGCTGTAGTTTGTGGATATGGCGATGTTGGTAAGGGATGTGCTCAGAGTATGCGCGGATTTGGCGCTCGCGTTATAGTGACTGAGATTGACCCAATATGCGCTCTTCAAGCGGCTATGGAAGGTTATGAAGTTAAGACTGTAGATGACGTTGTTGAGTTTGGAGATATCTTTGTTACATGTACTGGAAATTGCGACATAATTACTGCAGAGCATATGTCAAAGATGAAGGATCAGGCTATAGTATGTAATATAGGACATTTCGACAATGAGATACAGGTTGGCAGATTGGAGCAGTGGCCTGGCATTAAGGAGAAGAATATAAAACCACAGGTTGATGAGTTCATCTTCCCTGATGGACATTGTATCATACTTCTCAGTCGTGGACGTCTTGTCAACTTGGGTAATGCCACAGGGCATCCATCATTTGTCATGTCGAATTCGTTTACAAATCAAACACTGGCACAGTTGGATCTATGGCAGAACGACTATAAGGTTGGTGTATATCGTTTGCCAAAGCACCTTGACGAGGAGGTAGCTCGCTTGCATTTGGCTAAGTTGGGAGTTCATTTGACAACGCTTACAAAGAAACAGGCTGATTATATAGGAGTTAGCGTAGACGGACCATACAAAGCCGACTTCTACCGATATTAAACCATATCGATTGAGTTTCTTTAATATCTTGGTGTGATTTAGTCTGCAAATCAACGAAGCATACTTATGGTAATATATCGTTTTAGGCATATTAAGCATCAGATAGCAGCCATTGTTGCTGTTATAGCATGTTTTGCATGCATACTGCAGATGGTCTTCTCAATTAGTCTT
This sequence comes from Marinilabiliaceae bacterium, assembly GCA_021443545.1. Lineage (GTDB taxonomy): Bacteria > Bacteroidota > Bacteroidia > Bacteroidales > Marinilabiliaceae > W3P20-009. Next base: position 1,692 of record JABUTU010000082.1, read on the forward strand.
GGACAGAGAGCCATTAAAGACGAGGTTGCAAGATCTCTATTGGTAGAGGCAGAGATTGTAGTGCAGGAAATTTCCGAGTTTACAGCCATGCAACAGTCACAGGTCGATGCGGTTGCTGCCACAGCCTTTATTGGCATAGAAGATCTGTCGCAGGTTGATAAACCGAAGGTCATGCAGATATTAGACATCCTCAAGAAGAAGGTAGAAAGCGGAGGCAGAATATCTCACTATATTGTGATAAATCTTGAAGGTGATGGTATCTCGTCAAAAGGTACTCGACATGACTATAGCGACCGTAAGTATTTTCAGGATATAATTAATAATGGCACGTGTATTCCAGAGAAGATTACAAGTCGCACTACTGGAAAGCAGTCAATCATGTACTCAACAGCTATTCGAAATAGCAGTGGGGATGTAATAGGTGTACTTTCTTCTGGCATTGATTGTGAGGTCTTCACCGAAATGATGAAGAAGATACACATCGGTTCGCATAATCCTTTCATCATCAAGAATGATGGACTATTGATTGCCCATGCCAATGATTCGCTTGTCAGGTCTGGCTTTAACTATCTTACGACGGTATCGCCACTTCCATTCTTCGTCAAGGCGGCATCTGCCACGGAGGCTGGGTATGATGTCTATTATACACCAGATGGACGTGAGGTATTGGCAGGATATACTCCATTACCTGATACACCATGGGTTGTTATAACACCTATGAATGTAGAGGAGGCTGGTAATATAAATTATTTGACGCGGTTCCTCATCGTGTTGAGTGTTATTCTTGTCGTCTTGTCGATTTTTGCAGGAATAATAATAGGAGCCCGATTAAGTCGACCTATTGTAGTCGCGGAGAATATTCTTAATGAGATGCAAAAGGGAAATGTGAGGTATGATGTTGAGACAGAGAAGAGTTGGAGTGTAATGTTGCGACGTACGGATGAATTGGGAAAATTAGGATTAAGCACCAAGAATCTGATAGAAAAGCTTCATAATGTTCTTGGGGAGATTAGAGATGCATCACAGCAGTTAGCTCTCAATGCCAATTTGATTAGTGAATCGAGTCATAGCGTATCGACAGGTGTAAATCAGCAGGCAAGCATGACCGACGATATGTCGTCGACAATGGAAGAGATTTCTGGTGTAATACGGCAGACAGCATCTAACGCTACAAACATGCTCAAGATGTCGCAGCATTGTATCAGTCAGGGACGAGAAGGCCTTGAGGCTGTCGTCAATACGCAGAACTTTATGCATGAGATTTCAGATAAGATAGAGGTTATTACATCCATAGCTGAGCAGACAAATATACTATCTTTAAATGCCAGTATTGAGGCGGCGAGAGCAGGAGCAGCAGGAAAGGGATTTGCTGTTGTAGCTAACGAAATACGTAATTTGGCACAGATGACACAATCGGCAGCAAACGATATTATATCGTTGGTTGGTAATACAGTTAGTGCTTCTGACAAGAGTGAGGGAATGATAAATGGGTTGTTGAAAGAGATTGAGGATACAGGAAGAGTGGTTCAGACCATCAGTGCTGCAAGTGCAGAACAAGATGATGGAACACGAAGTGTTAACAACTCCATGTCGCAGATGAATGTGGTAACTCAGCAAAATGCAGCCTCATTGGAAGAGCTTAGTTCGATGGCACAAGAGTTGGCCACTTTGGCAAAATCATTACAGTCAACTACTAGTTTTTTCAAGATTTAGCTGTTTTAGTTTGGATTTGTCAGAAAAGTTACATAGTTTTGTGAAAAATAGAAAATGTAGAATCATGCAACAAGTGATTAAAATGTGGTGGCGTTGGCATCTTACTTCCAGTCTCGGAGGCGAGTGCTAAGTTACGTGCGTGATATATAATAGCATAAGGGCCTTACCGAGTCGGTGAGGCCCTTTTTTTATGTATTTGCGAAAGTAGTATGTAAAAAATGAAGTATAACGTTTTTATAAAAGTATTATGAAAATCAATTCAAGGGTTTCGCGATTTCCAGCGGAACAGTCGGATTTGGTGACGCCAGTATCAGCTTATCTGAAATTGAGAGATGTGTATCCTAACACAGTGCTTCTTGAGAGCTCGGATTATCATGCTCATTCCAATGCAATGTCGTTTGTCTGTTTCGACCCGATTTCAGAGTTCATTGTAGAAGATACGACAAGGACCATCATCGTAGACAATGCTGTTAGCAATGTAAAACATTTGGCAGATGTGGGAGAGGCCGTAGAAGAGCTTGATGCTTTCATTAAGTCGTTTGAGATTGAAGGTGATGCAGAAGAATTGCGAGTTAATGGGGTCTTCGGGTATAGTGCCTATGATGCGGTGCGTCATTTCGATACTTTGCAGTTGCGTTCTAATGAAAGGGCATACAAAGTGCCGGATATTCGCTATGCCATGTATAGAAAGATTTTGGTTTTTTCGCTCTTCACTAATAAGTTATGCCTGATTGAAAATCTACGAGAGGGAGAAGAGAGCGAGCTATTAAGAATAGAGAACCTCTTTATTAATCCTGTGACACCGCGCTTTTCATTTAGAGCTAAAGATGACGAGCAGTCAAATGTGACAGATGAAGATTATATGAAGATGGTAGCCAAAGGGAAAGAACACTGTTTTAGAGGAGATGTTTTTCAAATAGTTCTTAGTCGGCAGTTCTCCAGAGGTTACGAGGGAGATGATTTCAATGTATACCGAGCATTGCGTTATATTAACCCATCACCATATATGTATTTCTTCGATTATGGGTCATATCGTATCTTTGGCTCATCACCTGAGACAGAGCTTTTAATAAAAGATGGGGTAGCAGAGATTAATCCAATAGCTGGCACCTTCCGACGTACTGGGGATATGTTGAAGGATAAGGAGCTCGCCATAGTTTTGCATGACGACCCCAAGGAGAGCGCTGAACATGTAATGCTTGTAGATCTTGCCAGAAATGATTTAAGTCGTTATTGCTCGAACGTCAAGGTTAACAAATTCAAAGAGATACAATTTTATTCGCATGTTCTTCATATGGTATCAAATGTTAGTGGAGAATTGAATAGCGATACAACAGCATCGTCACTTATGGCTGCCACTTTCCCAGCAGGAACGTTGAGTGGAGCTCCCAAGTATAGGGCGATGCAACTAATCGATGAAATAGAGAATCAGTCGAGAGGGACCTACGGGGGGTGTATTGGTATAATGCATTTCAATGGAGACTTCAATCAGGCAATAATGATAAGGACATTCCTATCAAAGAACAACAGACTATACTACCAGGCAGGAGCGGGAGTCGTAGCCAAAAGCATCGAGTTGAGCGAGCTACAGGAGGTGAATAACAAACTTGGAGCTCTGACAGCAGCAATTAATGAAGCACAATCACTAAATCTAAGACTATAATGATAAAACAAGATATTTATAAGTTCATGCGACAGAATCCAGTGTTCTGTCTGGCTACAATTTCGGATGGTAATCCACGTGTTCGGGCAATGCGTTTGGTGGAGGCTTCAGAATACGGAATAGTATTTTCATCATCCATAAGTAGTAATCTGCAGAAGGAGTTAGAAGTGAATAGAGATGTTGAAATGTGTTTCCATGATGGAGAGACGCAGATTAGGGTAAGGGGTGTCTTATCGTATGAAAAGAGAGGTGATAATGTGACATATAGACTCGAGAGGGGAATGGCAAAAGTCACTGAAGAGGATTTGTCGTATTTTGTCTCATTGCGTCCAGAAATCAAGATTCTTGTTTTGGATAATTACGATTCATTTGCATATAATATTGTACATTACCTGCGCGAGCTTGTCGATGGTTTTGGAATAGTCGAAGTTTTTCGCAATGACGAGATTAAGATTGAGGATATCGCAAAGTATGATAAGATACTTCTTTCACCAGGACCTGGTATTCCAGATGAGGCGGGGATACTAAAAGATGTAATCAGAGAGTATGGGGCTACAAAGAGTATTTTAGGTATATGCTTAGGTTGTCAGGCAATCGCAGAGGTGTATGGAGGTACTCTTATAAATATGGAGCAGGTATATCATGGTGTTGCATTGAATACGTTGGTGACAGAAAAGGATGACTACTTGTTTGCTGGTTTGCCATTCCAGTTCCTTTCTGGTCGTTATCACTCGTGGATTGTAAATAGTAATAATTTGCCTGATTGTCTGACAATTATATCCAGAGATGAGGATACGGGTATGATTATGGGTTTACGTCATAAAGAGTATGATGTAAGGGGACTACAGTTTCACCCAGAGTCTGTTTTGACAGTCGGAGGAAAGCAAATGTTGAAAAATTGGATAGATAAGTAATATACTATGAAATCGATACTTAATCATCTGTCAGCGTTTAAAACGTTGACACAGGAACAGGCCCATGATGTGCTTTTCAATATAGCACATGAACAATACAATAAGAGTCAGGTAGCAGCATTCCTTGGTTGCTATACGATGCGTCCAGCGACTGTAGAGGAACTCATAGGGTTTCAGAAGGCATTGTTGGAGTGTTGTACACGTATAGACCTTTCAGAATTTAATTGTATAGACTTGGTTGGTACAGGTGGCGATTGTAAGAATACATTCAATATCTCCACACTATCAGCGTTTGTTTTGGCGGGAGCAGGTTTAAAAGTTTCCAAGCATGGTAATTACGGAGTCTCTTCAGGGTGCGGGTCAAGCAATGTTCTTGAATCGCTTGGCTATAAGTTTACAGCAGAGCAGGATGTTCTCAAACGACAGATTGACAAAACAGGAATATGTTTTCTTCACGCTCCGCTGTTTAATGTAGCAATGAAGGTGGCTGCCCCATTCAGGAAAGAGTTGGGAATAAAGACATTTTTCAATATATTGGGCCCCCTTGTAAATCCATCTTTTCCGAAAAACCAGATGTCTGGAGTCTTTAACCTTGAGACCCTTCGATTATATAATTATCTCTTCCAGAAATCAGGGAAGAGGTATTGCGTCATCCATTCACTTGATGGGTATGATGAGATATCTCTAACGGGAGGTTGTAAGATTATAACAAATGAAGAAGAGATAGTCCTCTACCCTGAGGATATGGGGTTCAAGACAGTCTTTCCGAAGGATATAGAGAATGGAGCCACAGTGGAAGATGCTAAGAATGTCTTTCTGAGTATCATATCTGGAGAGGGAACAGAGGCGCAACGTAGTGTGGTTCTTGCAAATTCTGCATGGGCAATTAAAACAGTGCGTCATGACATCTCGTTTGAAGATGCAAAACAGTTGGCCATCGACAGTTTGGATGGTAAGAAAGCGTTAGGCGTATTGAAAGCACTTATAGATATGTAATAAAATGAATTACTTAGACAAAATAATAGCTTCAAAGATAGAGGAGCTGAAGTATGAGAAGAGTGTGCTATCAGTTGATGAATTGAAGGATATGATTTCAAATATGCCTCCGACCACTCCATTTGCCGAGAGTATAAGAGTGCGTAATGGAATCATAGCTGAGTTTAAACGAAAGAGTCCTTCTAAGGGCATCATACACAATGATATTTCACCACGGGATGTGGTGCCATACTATGAAAAAGCTGGAGTGTCGGCGGTCTCAGTGCTAACCAATAGAGAGTGGTTTGGAGGTGAAATTAAAGATCTTAAAGATGCTTCGGAGAGTGTCGGTATCCCAATATTGCGCAAAGAGTTTATTGTTGATTCATATCAAGTATATGAAGCAAGAGCTTTCGGTGCATCGGCCATTCTTCTGATTGCCGCGGTATTAGAACGCAGTCAGGCGAGAGACCTTGCGGCTATTGCGAAGGAACTCGGCATGGAGGTTCTTATGGAGCTGCATGGCGAAGATGAGTTCGGTTATATAGTGGATGGCGTGACAGTAGCTGGTATCAATAATCGAAATCTAAAAACGTTTGAGGTCGACTTAGAGCACTCCGTTCGTATGTCGAGGATGCTGCCAGATGAGTTGCCTAAAATTTCTGAGAGCGGAATACGAAGTGTTGATGATATGCGTTTCTTGAGAGAGAGGGGAGGCTTTGATGGTTTCCTGATAGGGGAGAATTTTATGTGCTCATCAGATCCGGGTCGGGCGTGTATTGAATTCTGTAAGAGTATAGATTGGAGATAATCAGCTCTGTTCTAATGCTCCAAAGAGGCTTTGACGGCTTTTGTGAGCTTGTTGTATACGCGGGCATAGGCCTTGTCAGTTAAATCCATGATAAGGCCTTTTGTCATCTCACTATCGTTAAGATCAATTTGCATCCAATGCCTTTTATGCCAGTGCCAGGCCTGTTGTATAGCAGTGTATCGGTCAGTCATCTCATCGAATAATGAAGGGTCGCATTTGAGAACGAAGATATTGGGTTGGAATAGAGGAAGACCAGCGAAAATCTTACCTCCAATTCGGAAGACAACATAATCATCCCCAAATGGCATGTCTTCAGTGACGTGTGGTTTTGACAGGCAGTAATCGCGGGCCTCTTCAATATTCATACTTGTATTATTATTTAGGGAGAATGTAATTGTTAATACGTGATGTGTAGTCTTATTTGCATAGGATATCAGTAGCCGAGTCGAAGCTCTCTTGTGAGGGAGCTGGAGTCCCTGTGAGTGAATAGGGTATACCTAATTGCTGATATTTGAATTCTGCCATTGAATGGTAGGGAAGGATATCTACACGATTTATGTTATTCAGCGTGTCAAGGAAAGAACGTAATCCTGAAAGCCACTGAGGACTGTCAGTTATACCTGGAACCAGGACGTGACGAATCCAAATAGGGACGTTAAGCCGATTAAGTTCTCTTGCACACTCCAGAATATTGTTGTTGTCATGGCCAGTAAGTCTTTTGTGCTCTTCATTATCAATATGCTTGATGTCGAGTAGCACTGTATCGGTGTACGACATTAGCTCTCTGAACTTATCAATGAAAGGCGCCGAGAATGAGAATGGCTGGGCAGAGGTGTCGAGACAGGTTGATATGCCTCTTCTTTTTGCCTCTCTAAACAGTTCGATCAGGAAGTCGATTTGAAGGAGAGGTTCTCCTCCGCTTACAGTGATGCCACCATCTTTTTGCCAATATGAACGATAGCGTTCAGCCTTCTCAAGCAGGTCACTCGGGCTCATTTCTGTGCCTCCATTCAGATTCCAGGAGTCAGGGTTGTGGCAATATCGGCATCGCATGTTACAGCCTTGCAAAAATATGACGAAGCGGATTCCAGGTCCGTCGACAGCACCAAACGATTCTGTGGAGTGAATTCTACCTTTAGTCATATGTCAGATTATTAAAAGAGACGATTGAATGAATCATCCAATCGTCTCAATGGGTTCGTGGTTTCTTGTTTAGAGGTATCCGTGAGCGCTTCGAGCTATAACATCTTCTTGTTGTTCACGTGTCAAGTCAATGAATTTCACAGCGTAGCCCGATACTCTGATAGTGAAGTTCGCGTATTCTTCTTTTTCAGGATGTTCCATAGCATCTTTGAGCTTGTCTACCCCGAAAACATTCACATTGAGGTGATGAGCTCCTTTGTCGAAATAACCATCCATGACGCGAACGAGCGTGTCGGCTCTCTCCTCGTCGTTATGACCGAGCGTGTTTGGACTTATAGTCTGGGTATTTGATATTCCGTCAAGAGCGCATTCGTATGGGAGCTTAGCAACGGAATTCAGAGATGCGAGGAACCCACTTTGTTCTGCACCATACGAAGGGTTTGCGCCAGGAGCGAGGGGTGTTCCAGCACGGCGGCCATCAGGCAGATTTGAAGTGTACTTTCCGTATACAACATTTGACGTAATTGTCAGAATCGATGTTGTAGGTTCGCTATTACGATATGTATGATATTTCTTTATCTTAGAGAGGAATGTTTTCAGAACCCAAACTGCTATCTCGTCAGCTCTGTCATCGTCGTTTCCATAGCGAGGGAAGTCACCTTCGGCTTTGAAGTCTATAGGGAATCCACCTTCGTCTCTTGTGACATGAACCTTTGCATACTTGATTGCCGAGATGGAGTCTACAACATGGCTGAATCCTGCTATGCCTGTTGCGAAAGTACGGCGGACATTGGTGTCGATGAGAGCCATCTCTGCGGCCTCATAGAAGTACTTGTCGTGCATATAGTGAATAAGGTTCAGAGTCTTGACATATACACCTGCGAGCCATTCCATCATCTCTTCAAATCGAGGCATAAACTCATCGTACGATATGGTTTCACCCTCCATAGGTCTCAATTTTGGTCCACATTGTTCGCGAGTCATAGTGTCGACACCTCCATTTATTGCATAGAGAAGACATTTTGCAAGGTTTGCGCGAGCTCCGAAGAACTGCATCTCTTTGCCAGTCTGGGTGGCAGAGACGCAGCAACAAATGCTGTAGTCGTCACCCCAAATAGGACGCATAACATCGTCATTCTCGTACTGGATACTACTTGTCTTGACAGAGATAGAAGCAGCATATCTTTTGAAGTTTTCAGGGAGTCGGCTACTATATAGAACTGTCAAGTTTGGTTCTGGAGCAGGATCCATATTAATGAGAGTATGAAGGAAACGGAAATCGTTCTTTGTGACCATGTGTCGGCCATCTTGACCGATGCCCGCCATTTCGAGAGTTGCCCAAACAGGGTCGCCACTGAAAAGCTGGTTGTAACTTGGGATTCTGGCGAATTTGACCATCCTGAGTTTCATTACGAGGTGGTCTATTAACTCCTGAGCTTCTGTCTCGGTCAGTTTTCCCTCCTTAAAATCTTTATTAATATAAATGTCAAGGAATGTCGAGACGCGACCTACCGACATGGCAGCACCATTCTGGGTTTTAATAGCAGCAAGATACCCGAAATACAACCATTGAACAGCCTCTTTTGCGTTTGTGGCAGGTTTAGATATGTCGTATCCATATATCTTGGCCATCTCCTTCATTCCTTTGAGGGCCTTTATCTGCATTGCGACCTCCTCTCTGAGGCGTATGACTTCATCTATCATACCCTTGTCGCCCATGTTCTCGAGATCCTTCATCTTTTCATTGATGAGGAAGTCAACACCGTACAAAGCTACTCGACGATAGTCTCCAACAATGCGGCCACGACCGTATGTGTCTGGCAGTCCAGTGAGAAGGTGGTTGTGTCTTACCGACTTCATCTCGGTCGTGTAAGCATCAAAAACACCCTCGTTGTGAGTCTTGCAATACTTTGTGAAAATCTCGTGAATCTTGTCAGATGGGGTATAACCATATGTGGTACAAGCCTGCTCCGCCATTTTTATGCCTCCGTATGGCATGAAGGCTCGTTTCAAGGGTTTGTCGGTCTGAAGACCAACAATCTTCTCTATATCTTTGGAGTCAGAAGTGATATATCCAGGACCATATGCAGAAAGACTTGACACAATATCAGTCTCCATATCAAGAACGCCACCCTTTGCGCGTTCCTCCTTCTGGAGACGCTTTAGTTCACCCCAAAGTTTCTGTGTCGCCTCAGTTGGTCCTGCAAGAAACGACTCGTCACCCTCATACTGTGTATAATTGCGTTGTATGAAGTCGCGAACATTTACCTCGCTCTGCCATTCTCCTGCATTGAAAGATTCCCATGCCTCGTATTGTAGCTCCATGTTTTGTAATATAGATAGATGTTACTGATAAGATTTTTACACGCCACAAATATAATACTATGTGTTGTTTGCAAAGCAAAGGAAAAGCCAATTTTTAGGTTTTTTATGAATATAAGTTACTGACATGTAGGAAATAACATGAAAATAATATATACATTTAATAAATTGCTAACGGCAGATAGATGCGAATTCTTCAATATGATAATTGTAAAAGGATTATAACAATTGTTATTCATTTTTTTTCATTTTTTTTGTGCCAAATGTTAAATACGGATAATCTGGCAGGTGACTTGAGAGTCTTGTTTTACTGTGATAATGTAGAGTCCACTTGTGTTTAGATGAGTTATTGACAATCCAACAGAATGAATTTTTTTGACAATTCGTCCTGCAATATCTGTTATTTGAATAGTCATGGGGGAGGAGGAAGAAGAAGAGACGACACGGACTTCGTGGTTGTAGGACGAAATGACTATACTATTGTGTTCGGGATTCCTTTCGGAAGTAATGGTCTCTGGATAATCTTCAGATGTCGTCAGGATTAACGCGAATCTGTTTTCATATAATGACTCAGCTTGTGAAATGGAGAAGGTCGTATCGTTGCGAAGGTTTATGCATTCACGTGAAAACCGGTCGTACAGGAAAATGGAGTAGGACGAGAAAATATCTTTTATACCTGAAATTCTTATCACAAGAGGATTAGGAATAATTGTGCATGATGTCTCCTCATTTGGCATTATAGAGAAGTTCATAATCTGACAGTCCTCATTGAGGATGGAAGGGTATGTTGCGATAGTTAGCTGTGATTGGTCTTTCGTGAAGAAAATGTTGTAAGGAGCTCTTGCTGACGGTGCAATCTTAGGCGAATCTTCGTTAGAGATAGTTGATGACGCATTTGTTGTGAGGATGCAGACAGCATCGTCGTAATTGTTTCCATTGCCTACCGACAATCTGATTTTGGCTGTTGTTTGTGGAGTGATATGAGAGGTTTTCAATGATGTTGGGTTGCTCTTATGAGGAGTCAGGCTGATTGTTGTATTGTCTTCGGTAGCGTAGAAGCAGAAAGCTTGAAAAGGGGCTATTGTTGAGGCGTCGGAAGAGCCTGTTGTGGTGTTGTATGTCGTATTGAATGTAGTATAGTAATAACCATCTTCGTAGCCTCTCATATATATCGAACTGTAAATATCGCCAGATTTAATATTCAGGAAGTCGCTGGTCTTGACTGAGAAAGGAAAAGGGTTTGATATCCAGTGCCACCCAGTGTGGTATACCTTGCCCACATTTATTGTGACATATGATTCAATTGAGCCATATTGCAATATGTAGTTGTCTTTCTCGCTATGGGCTTCTGCAGAGAGACCAATACCACCAGCGGAGTTGACTATGTCATCTCCAAAATCCTGGCGTTTTAGAAATAAGCCACTGTCGTTATATCCAGAAAGGTAGTCCTTGTTGTAGTTTAAAAAGCCATCGTCTTTCAATCCGATTTTTCCCTCGTGGGTAGCGGAGCCAGCATAGTAAAGTCTGTTGCATTGGAAGTGACGTTTAACGGTTACGTTGTTGCCAATTACTTTGCCGTGAATCTCGACCTCTATAGGGTTGTCGTAATCGTATACGAGAGATATGTCTCCGTTATTTTTAATGTCGTTATTGACGATGAGAGAGGCCTCGTCTCCGCAGACTTCAAGAAGAGCGTTTCGGGCTATTGAGATTGAGTTCACGTGAGCTCTGGATGATATAATGGGGTGATTTAACGTTGTTGCTATATGTGCATCGTCGTCTGCCGTTGGTATTACGTTTGTAGACCAGTTCTCCTCGTCGTCCCATTCGTTACTCATTTTACCTGTCCAAACAAATGGTTTAATGAATGCGTTGCGCTCTCCATATGTGAAGTCGCCATATGTGTTGGTGTGGAAATTTAATGTTGTTTTGCCTTCTATATCAGCATTTGGAACTGAATGAATGACCCAATTGTCATCTTGGTACACAGCGTATATGCCATTGGAAATTTTCTTAGCTGAAGCAGGGAGTTGACATTCGTAGGTTGTCAGAGTGGTAGTGTCATTTCGTTGGTGTTGAGGGTATATGTGCCAGTAAAAGTCGCCACATATAGAGTTATTCGATGCCTCAGGGTGGGGGCCTTTGACAGGTGCGATTGTGACGAAGTCGTATTCATATAGGGATGTGGTATGGGTGTAACCGAGCTGTACGCCCACGTTTACAATGCTATTTTTATCCATGGCTTCGGCGGTCAATTTTATGGGGTCGACATTGCCATTGCCCAAAATCAAAGGAAAGAAAACTATTTTGTTTGTCATCAGAGAGAGTCCTCCGTCTGAAGCCGTACCATTGGTCACTATTCCGCAGAAATTTGTTGTTAGATTAGAGTTCTCAAGTGGTACAAATGTTTTGTCACTTGTAAGAGAAATATGGCTTTTGGATGTAGAAGGTGGAATGTCTATTTTCAGATTATGGGAGCCTATATTGATAAAGTTGAATTGGCAGAAAACCAGTTTGTGGATGTGTGCATCTGAAAGCATGACAACGGAGGGGTATGTTCTCTTATGCATGGTGGAGCCATAGGCATGATTGACAAGGTAGATGTCTGCTTCGGCAAGCGATTCCTTTTGAGTTCTGACGAATTGGGTAGATGAGCCACAAAATGAGATTTTACCTTTTACATAACCGTTATTTACGAAGATGTTGTTAAGTAGTATAATGCTTGAATTAGGAATGGATAATGAGGCCCCTTCGCTCTTATCGATGATTATATTCTGAAAAAGTGTAGCATATTTGTAGTATTGTGTGCCGAACGTTAGAGTCGCATCATTTGACCCAACGAAATGTGCTGTTATGCCTGAGTCGAAGATAATTGTAGATTGTGCGTCGAGAGTTACATCGCCTTGAAAATATATGTCAGTCATACATCTGAGTATGCTATTGTCGTTCATAGTCAGATTGCCATTGATAGTAATTGGCAGTTCGACATTATTTGATGTGACAGAATGCCGGATGACGTAAGAGTTGGTTATGTTTATCTCTTTGGCAGAAAGATTTGTTGTGTGTATGTCAAAAGTATTGTTGGCAGTACCTATTTCTGAGATTGAAAGTTCACCATTGCATATGATTTTGCCGTTGACTCTGATTGTGTATTTTCTTCCGTTGACAGAGTGGTAATTTGTTGTTAATGTTAAGTTATTGTCAATTATGATATTGCCTCCCACAGATAGGGAAGATTTGTCATCGTCGAAGATGATAGTACCATTTGAAACTGTGATATTTTCTGCGATTGAAACGTTGCCTTTTATGACTACAGTGTTGCCCTCAATGTTGAGAGATTGCATAACGGTATTATTTAAGATAGTCTCATCAGCAGCATTGATATGCAAAGGAGAGCAAATAGATAAAAGGGTGAATAGCGTTGTAATTGTGTTAGTAGTATTCATATTTACGTAGTTTAGTCGTTCAAAGATAATGATTTTTTTAATATATTATCCAAATGCGAAATATTTTGAAACTGTCACAAATAAGTTCTATAATTGCACAAAGAATTATTGTTCGGTATGAAGTATTCATTTTCTCATTTGATCTCTGTTCTCCTTGTGTTAATGCCTTTGCAGAATGTTGCCTCTCAAGTATCGGTTGAGAGGTCACGCGTTGATGTTCCTATCAGACATAAGGGGGTGCGGCGAGTGGTGAATTACGATCTGACATCTTCACAAGTGCCAGCTGACTTCGATGGGGTTTGTGTAGCTTTTCTTACAGATTTGCATTATAAGAGTCGACTCGATTCAGTCGGCCTGAAATCAGTCTCGGGATTACTACAATTCTTGAAGCCAGATATCGTGTTGTTTGGAGGGGATTATCAGGAGAGTTGTGAGAGTGTCGGTCCGTTAGTAGAAGCGTGTACAGTATGGAGGGCACCATTAGGAATGGCTGGGGTTATGGGAAACAATGATTATGAGAGATGTACAGATATTATTAGGTCGACCTTTGAGCAGAGTGGGGTGAAGATTCTTGAAGGATCCAATATGTCTATCCGAAGGGGCGATAGTGAGATATTCATAGCAGGCGCACGTAATGATTTTTCATCTCGAGAGAAAGCACCATCGTCGACTATTCAATTGCCTGATACGGCGTTTGTAATATTGCTTACGCATACTCCTGATTATGCTGAAGATGTTGATATCTCAAACGCCGATGTGGTTTTAGCAGGACATACGCATGGAGGACAGGTTACATTGTTTGGTTTGTTTGCGCCTGTGAATCCATCGCATTATGGGCGAAAGTTTCTGAGAGGGCTTTGCTATAATGGGACGGGTGTTCCAGTTATAGTAAGCAGAGGATTAGGTACTTCGCGCAAGAAGATAAGGTTGTTTGCTCCATCAGAGATTGTCCTTTTGACATTGCACTGGAGGAGCGAGGAGACTCTATAATTTGAAATTAAACTGAGCGCGAATGCCGACAGGTGGCTTGCCTGAATCTTTGTTGGTAACTCTCCAAACAGCATCGAATCTGAAGAATCGTAGAACATTGTCTATGCCGACATTCAATTCCAGATAAGGACCATTGCCACCATGCGTCTTGTCTGGCATATCCAACATTTTCAAGTGTCTGTCATCGAGAGATGAAAGCATAGCCTTGCATCCGACAACCTCTCTTAGCCCAGCCTTTTTAAAGGCGGTTATCTTATTGAAAAGAATGCCGTTCAGGAAGTAGTCGACGTAGAGGTATGCATATTTATCTGAGACAAATTCCAAATAGTTCATCATGTTGAAATCGTAGCGGTAGAAACCGAAAGTTTTATTGCCACGTGGCATCTCAAGCAATGAGTATGGCAAATCTCCACCAAAGAAAGCACCACCCTCGAGAGCGTAGTTTAGTTCCGTTGGCCCAAGACACAACGTGTGTTTCAGTGTGGAGTGGATACGACTATATTTCGAGGTTTTGTCACCAACTTTGACGTGGCCGCAAGCAATGGTGAAGTGGACGATAGGGTAATCTGTTGACATATATATGCGTTGCAGACCATCGTCGATATACTTTTCCTTGTATGAATACCTAAGGTCCAGCGATGCTTCTGCCTGTTCTATATTGCTGATGAAAGAGCCGTTTTGGCTAAACGGGTAATATTTAGGAGAAACTTGCCATAGGTAATGTAGGGATATGCGAGAACGAAATCCTGTGAACCATTCTTTGTCATGTCGAAGCTGAGCCTTGCGTTCGTAATATAATTCATCAATCTCCTCGCGCTTGAATAGCTGGGCTATTATATTGTTTTCACTTGTAGTCAGCATATTTTCGTATAGGTAGAGGATATTCTCGTTTTCACCTATTTTAGCAATGCGATCAAAATATGTTGCTTGAATAGCCTGCCGTTTTTGTGTGGGGAATTTGTAAGCTACAGAAGCCTCACTTGTGATTCTGGTGCTCTTGAAGCCGTATCCAACGACACCGAGGAAGGTCCACTTTTCACTAATCTCTTTGCTCGTTCTGACTCCGCATCCGATATGTATGCCTTCAACTTTGTTGGAGTTGAAAACTTCGGTGTAGGGGCCCAGCTCCCATTTTCCAAGATCAAGAAAGCCTGTCAAGGCAAGTTTTGCCACGTTGTTGAAAGCTCTCACTGAGCGTACGTTGTTGATTGAATCAATAGTTTGTGAAATGAGTTTTTGTTGTTCAGTATATACGGAATGGCGATTCTCATTCCAGAATAGAGAGTCTCTCTTTTTGTAGTCATCCATTTTTATGGATTCATATTGGATGCCACGAGCTGAAAGCGACAGGGTGTCTGTCATGCCGACTCTAATTTTTCGTTGAGAATTGAACATGTGAGTTCTTATTTCGAGCCGTTTCTTGTCGGAGTTGACAGGCATATAATCGATATGCATCTCTATGTCGTTAGTTCCATAAAATGGGAGAGAGTCGTTGACAAACTGATATGTAGCCTTCATATTCAGTTTCTTGACGAAATTGATATTGGTCCATTTCGGCATTGTGGCATCGATGCTGCGGACTGATAGGTATCGGGTCTCGATATCCATTTTTCCCTCAAATGTTCTGTTGCCCTCTGTGCGAGGTTTGAATTTGATGGTGTAAACCTTTATAGAATCATTATTTTCGTTCGCTGACAGTTCGTGACCGACCAGTTCAGAGGGAGTTATCATGCAAGAGTCGAGCAAGTAGAACTTGTAGAATTGCGTTGCATTGTCGGAAATAGGACTTATGAACGGAATACCAAGAATTTTTATTGTATTCTCATAAAACGACAATTCCATATCCATGGAGGTAGTAAAGCCCCCGATTTCATATTGTTTGAAGACATCGATACCCTTCACATCATCGGCAATCACTGTGCTTCGAGAACGACGAGGAGAACGCTGTGTCTCATTGAAAGAGATGGTTTCCGACATATATACGGGAAGATATCGGGTGCTATCATTTTCATCAACTATCATGAGGTCTTGAGCGTCTCTGATGAGGAAGTTGTCTTTTGCCTTGTCGGATATATTGTTGATGGCGTACTCCCAGCGGTCATACTTTTCAAACTCTGTGCGGTTGTATTGACTGGGGTCGTTACGTTTCTTGTTCGTGATGACTTTTTTCATCAGTTGTACGGGGAAGTCATCTAATTCGACAGTGATTTCGCCAATGGCAAAAGTCTGTTCCTTCATCCTGATGATGTTGTCCTCTTTTGTTGATAGTTTTTTTACGGGTATGGTTATAGTCTCATATCCCATAACGTTAAAACTCAACGCTTCAGTAGCGGATGGGATGGTGATAGCAAAATGACCGTCGAAGTCCGAGACAACACCTTTTGTAGTGCCAGGGATGTAGGCATTTGCAAGAGGTAGAGCATCTTTGGTGTCATCGTCAATAATCGTGCCTTTAATGGTGATAGTGTTTTGCCCAATGATTGTTGAACAAATCAGAATAAGTATATATGTTAATAATACAACTCTTCGCATAAAGCCTTTGTCTCATTCGTATGACAAAAATACACCCAAATCATATTGACATTTATTAACCGATTGTAAATAATATTAAAAAAAGCCATTGGTTTTCGTTTTTTGTAGTTGTAGTCTGTTTCAGTGTAACAGGTTATAGAAATATCCTAAAAATTGCAACAAAAGAGGGGGGCTTTTTCGTATCAGTACTGCAATTAGAATATTACTATTGGTTTCTTTTGTTAGAAATATAACAAAAGCACTCTGTTGGGTGTGGATAATATTTATTGTTACATCCTGTACTTCTGATAGTAGATACAGAAGTAAGGTTGTGGGCTCTTATCTTGTGCATGATTGTAGTCAACACAAGGATAAGGATGGCACTATTTACGATATAGACCTAACTCTGCAAGAGACGTTTGACTGGTTTTCGGTGCAGAATGATACTCGTTTGTCAATTGTATTTCATTTTGATAAACCTTTTGAATTTCCCTCTATAACATTGAACTATAATGTGGAGGCTAAAGGTGATTGGAGCGTGAGAGATACGGTTCTGTATGTTGCTATGGATACGGCAGGTGTCATTCCGCATTTTTTAGGTTCGACAGCAAAGACACCCACAGAGGAGTCGATGGCAAGAATATTGCGTAGTATGGTGAAGGAGAAGTATCAGCATAGTGTGAAACGCCAGATGTATCTTTTGTGTAATCGTAAGGCACAAATTGTTGATGCGAATGACACGGCCTTGGTGTTGTTACCTATGTTGTCGAAAGAGGAAGAACAACGAATAAAGGAGAAAAACCCCAATAGTCGGAGACACACGATAATAATGCAACGAGGAAAACTCTAATGATAGAATTTAAGAAAAGAACTCTCGCAAATGGTTTGCAGGTAGTCGTTTCAGAGGACCATACGACGCCAATGGTTTCGTTGAATGTAATGTATTTAGCTGGAGCACGAAATGAAAATCCTTTAAAGACGGGTTATGCTCATATGCTTGAACATTGTATGTTTACTGGGACAGAGAGTGTCCCAAATTACGATGAGTTACTACAGAGATGCGGAGCTACCAATAACGCCTATACAACGAATGACGTTACAAATTACTATATAACCATACCAAGCGATAATGTTGAGGTTGCATTCTATATAGAGAGCGACCGAATGATGAATCTGGCATTTTTCGAGGAGGGATTTCAGACGCAGCGAAGTGTTGTTATGGAGGAGATGAAGCAACGTTGTCTCAATGCCCCATATGGTGATATACAGGAGTTGATGCGTGGTATGATATATAAGGTTCATCCATATCGATGGTCAACAATTGGTTTGTCACTTCAGACATTAGCTGACGCAAAGATTGACGACTTGCGTAGTTTCTACGAGAGTAATTACGCTCCAGATAATGCGATACTATCTATATGTGGAAATGTAAATGCCGATGAGATGTTTGACATGGCTCAGAAGTATTTCGGAGGAATCAGTCGTCGTTCTAAACGATGTGTCATTCCACAAGAGCCTGAGCAGATGGAGCGCAGGATTGTTGATGTAGTTCGTAATGTGCCTGCATCGGCAGTAGTCTTGGCGTATCATTCGGGAAATGCCGTGTCGCGAGATGCGTATGTGGGCGATTTGGCTACCGATTTGCTGGCAGCTGGAGAATCGTCGCTGCTGAATGTCAATCTGGTTCGCAATAAAGGTGTATGTTCACAAGCAGATGCGATTGTTAATAATTCTTTCGATCCAGGCTTCCTCTATTTGGTTGCCTTTGCTAAGGATGGATTGCCACTCGAGAGTGTTGCCGACTCTTTGAGGGAGGAGGCATTGCGGTTGACAGATTTAGATAATCTCAGCGAGTATGATTTTCAAAAGGTTAAGAATAAGGCTGAATACGAGAAAGTAATGGATCAGATAAAATGCTCGGATAAGGCGACTAACCTTGCCATGGCTACGGCATTAGGCGACACGAACTTGATAAATACCGACTTTGAAAAATTCGCATCTGTGACTTTAGAAGAGGTTGCAGAGTATATCAAACGTACTATTGTTGAGAATAATGAGTCTATTCTCTATTATCGTAAACAAGAATAATTTTTCGTATGCAACCCTTTATAAGTGTC
Source organism: Marinilabiliaceae bacterium (assembly GCA_021443545.1). Classification (GTDB taxonomy): domain Bacteria; phylum Bacteroidota; class Bacteroidia; order Bacteroidales; family Marinilabiliaceae; genus W3P20-009. The sequence continues at coordinate 20,297 of JABUTU010000082.1, forward strand.
GGTATCCTGCATTCGACAATAATCAAGTTCACTTTTCATGGTTCTTTCATAGGCACTGACGGAGAACGCCTTAGTGGAGATCATGCCATATCTCTCTCTGGACCGACTCTTACGTTGGATGGACGGTTGATAGAGAAATTACCATCCTTCACTCCAGAAAATAGTGGGTCTTTTTTTGAACTCTATGATGTTGTTATAGGAATCGGATTTCACTGGCAACAGACAGAAAGTCAGAGGTTTAGTGGCGTTCTGATATTTGTAGAGGAGTATGGCTCGTTGTGGGCAGTAAATAGACTGCCAATTGAGGATTACCTTTTTTGTGTCATAGCAAGCGAGATGAAGGCTACGTCATCGCTGGAGTTACTTAAGGCTCATGCTGTGGTGTCGCGTTCATGGTTGATAGCCCAGATAGAGGGTAAGAAGAGGGAAAAATACCGGGATGCGAAGACAACGACGGCAAGTCTGATAAAGTGGTATGACAGAGAGAATCATACGCTTTTCGACGTGTGTGCCGATGACCACTGTCAGCGATATCAAGGGTTGACAAGAGCAACTAACAGTGTTGTGCGACAAGCTATTGATGCCACTAAGGGTATGATGCTTGTTTATCAGGGAGATGTCTGCGATGCAAGATTTTCGAAGTGTTGCGGTGGAATGACAGAGCTATTTGAGACATGCTGGCAACCCGTTCATGTTGATTATCTTCAGTCGTTTGTGGATAATCCACTAAGACCATCAGGAACACACGACTTGAATCTGACAAGAGAGTCTGATGCCCGAAAGTGGATAGAGATGTCACCGGATGCATATTGCAATACGCAAGATGAGGTTGTTCTGCGACAAATCCTCAATGATTATGATGTCGAAACAACACCACAGATGTACAGATGGAAAATTCAATATTCCAGAAGGGAATTGTCGGAACTGATAGAGAGAAAGATGCAGCTTGGCATAGGAGAAGTTCGACATATTGAACCTGTCAAACGAGGTCCGAGCGCGCGCATTGAAGAGCTACGTATAGAGGGAACAAATAGAACAGTTGTCATAGGCAAGGAACTCGAGATACGAAAGGCTCTGAGTGATAGCCATCTTCAGAGTTCAGCATTTGTCGTTGATGAGGTCGGTGATACCTTTGTTCTGAAGGGTGCAGGCTGGGGACATGGAGTTGGTATGTGTCAGGTTGGCGCTGCAATGATGGCTCATAAGGGGATGACGTATAGAACAATATTGTTTCACTATTTCCGAAGGGCTCAGATTGAAGTCAGATGGTAAAGCGCAGACGAGTAACAATATTAACAGGTCCCACAGCAGTCGGAAAGACAGAACTCTCCATCTTGTTGGCAGAGCATATGGGATGTCCTATTATATCTGCAGATAGTCGACAGGTATATCGAGGTATGGCTATTGGAACGGCACAACCCGATGAGCAATCTCTAAGAAGGGTTAAACACCATCTTGTGGGGTGTCGTGACGTAGAGCAGTATTATAGTGCGTACGAATTTGAGATGGATGCATTGCGGCTGCTTGAGGAGGTTTGGGCAACGGGTTGTGATGAAGCTCTTGTTACGGGAGGTTCAATGATGTATATAGATGCTCTGTGCGGTAAGATTGATGACATTCCGACTATTAGTGATGATGTCCGACAGAAAACGTGGGAGGAGTTTGAGCGGTGTGGCCTAATGCATATGGTTGAGTTGTTGGAATGTCTTGACCCAGAATATGCAAAAGTCGTTGATGCTAAAAATGCCAAAAGAGTTGTTCATGCCATCGAGATATGTCGTCAGTCAGGAACAACCTACACATCTCTTCGTACGGGAAAACATAAAGAACGACCTTTTGAGATTCGGCTTGTTGCACTTCAACGTGAACGCTCTGAACTTTTTGAACGTATTGGAGCGAGAGTAGAACAGATGATGGATATGGGACTTGAGGATGAGGCTCGATTACTACTGCCAAAACGTGAACTTAATGCTCTTAATACTGTAGGCTATAAGGAGATGTTTGCGTATTTTGATGGTGAAATGTCATTTAGGGAGGCCAAGGAGAGGATAAAGAAGAACACGCGTGTGTATGCGAAGAAGCAGATGACATGGTTTGTGAAAAATCCATTATATGAGTGGTATGATGCATCCGAGAATAGTAGTAAATTAGCAGATAGAATTTTAGGTAAATAGGTATATGAAGAGTATAAAGCAACAGCTTGAGAAGAGCGGAGTTGAAGATTATATTTTTGTCCATCTTGACGATTCAGAGATTGTTGTTGACGACGATGAGCGTTCGGCGTTGGTGAGGCTGGTAAAGGAGAGAGGTTGTGTTTTGTGTTATTCTGATTTTTCGGAAGATCGAGGTGATGTAGTTGAGCAACACCCCTTGGCAAACTATCAAGTGGGTTCAGTAAGAGATGATTTCGATTTTGGTTCGTTGGTTCTTGTAGAACGAAAAAAACTTGAACAAGCGATTGCCATTTCTGATTCTGAAGGTGCGTATATGAGCGCATACACGGAGTTTTATGCCGTCCGATTAGCTTTGTCGAGATTGGGGGAGATATATCATGATGCAAATTTCCGATATCTACGTCGCCCCGAGATTGTTGATGGTAGGACTTCTGGTGAGAAGCAATTCGATTATGTGAACCCTCGAAACAGGGAGGTTCAGATTGAGTGTGAGCAGATTGTTACCCGTCATTTGAAGTCGATAGGAGCTTATATAGAAGCTGATAGTTTGCAGAGCTTTGACGAAAAATCGGATGTCACATGCTACCCAGTTGAGGCCTCTGTGGTAATACCCGTTTACAATCGAAGTCGTACAATAGCTGATGCAGTTAATTCAGCACTTAGTCAGAAGACAGATTTTGAGTTTAATGTCATAGTTGTTGACAACGGAAGTAATGACGGGACAAGTGAGATACTCGATAGTCTGACGAAAAAAATACCAGCAGGAAGACTCGAAGTTATTCATCCTGACACGTCAGAGAAGTTGGGTATAGGTGGCTGTTGGATGAAGGCTGTAAACTCTCACTATTGCGGACGTTATGCTGTCCAGTTGGATAGTGATGATTTATATGAGAGCGATGCAACACTGCAATGCATTGTTGATATGTTTAGAACGACTAAGGGAGCAATGGTAATTGGGTCGTACCGTCTCGTTGATATGCAATGTAATCCGTTGTCAGATAGTATTATAGATCATAGAGAGTGGACGGATGCTAATGGACATAATAATGCCTTGCGTATAAATGGGCTGGGAGCACCGAGGGCCTTTAGGACCTGCTTGCTTCGTCAATGTCCGATGCCTAATGTTAGCTATGGAGAGGATTATGCTGCTGGTTTGCGTTTTACCCGAGAATATAAGATAGGTCGTATTATGGATAGTCTATATCTGTGTCGACGATGGGAGGGAAATACTGACGCTTGTCTGACTCCTGAGAAGGTGACGATTAATAATGAGTATAAAGATTCGTTGAGAACAGCAGAAATTTTAGCACGAACCCGATGATTGACTATAAGGAGTTGTATATGCGACAGCTATCTATTGGTGGTAGGTGGCAAGAGATGCTTAGAGATGTTCGACGTAGAAGTGTCATTGTAGATGGATTTCCGTATGTCATTCAATGGAACGCCAGTCGTGTCAGATCTACCATGGCAAATGTTGCGTCGGCGTCCTCTCAAAGTGTCGTGCTTTGTCCGCTCTGTTTAGCATCGCGACCGAAAGATCAATTCTCTTTGCCGTGGTGTAACTCAGCGACAGGAAATAGCTTTGAGGTGCTTGTAAACCCATATCCAATCTTTCGTCATCACCTTACTATAGTTTCTGTTGACCATAGAGAACAACATATTGATTTTCTGGATATGTGGTGCATGGCGAGGGAACTGGGAGAGGGCGTTGCATTGTTCTTCAATGGGGCTAAGTGTGGTTCCTCTATACCTGGACATATGCATTATCAAGCAGTTCCTGCTGACGAATTGCCATTGTTTAAGGAGGGAGTAGAATTTGCGAAAGAGAGGTCTTTTGTCTTTTCAACTGACAGTCCAGAGAAGGCAAAGCTGATGTTTGATTGCTTTATGAAGAGTATTGGGAGAAGTGATGATAATTTGATTAATGTAATAGCAACGTATCAACATAAGGCATCAGAGGTAGTTACGTTTGTGATTTTTCCCAGAAAAACTCTTCGTCCATGGCAGTATTCAGCTGCGGACGAAGATAGCAAGTTGCTGGTGAGTCCCGCAACAGTAGAGGTCTCTGGTGTCATAGTGACTCCAGATGAGAGGACTTTTAATAGAATTACAGCTGATGATGTTAGAGATATAATCAGTCAGGTAAGTGAAAAGGTGAAATAACATAATCGAATATGGAATTGAAAATACACCCTACAAGACTTCCGTTGATTCCCGATTTTGAGAGAAGTCAGTTTTCGAATGGGTTGACGGTCAGAGTATTGCCCGATTTGTCTCAGGAGCTGATAAAAATGGTCCTGACAGTAAAGGCAGGCTCCATACATAGTGCAAACAAAGTAGCAGCAGAGTTCAGCGCTTTAGTTATTGAGAAGGGATCGACAACGCGTTCTGCGAATCTAATAGCTCAGGAACTTGATTACTATGGAGTCGTTTTTAATCAGGCTGTGACCCAGACTTTTTTCAGATTTAGCATTCAGTGTTTGCGTAAGCATTTCAGAGATGTCTTGCCGATAGTAGCAGATTTCATTCTTCATCCGACATACCCTGAGTCAGAAGTTAAGTTGTATGCAGAGCAGTCGAAGGTAAATTATCGTGTTTCGAGGATGCGACCAGGAAGAGTTGTATTAGATGCGATGACATCAGACTATTTTGCTGAAAATTCTCCATTTGGCAGAGTTACAAAAGAAGAGGATTATGATAGTATTAATGTTCAGGATATAAGGGATTATCAAGCAAAAGTCTTCCGTCCCGACATTTCAATATTGTCGCTTGGTGGGTGTCTCGGAGCAGAGGAACTGAAATACATTGAGCACTATTTTGGAGAGAATAGCTGGGAAAGACCCGCAGAGCCTTTTGATAATAAAATAGATGTCGCATTGCGACCAGTAAGTCAGCGTTATCGTCATATAGATATGCCTGATGCTCAGCAAGCTTCTGTTATGTTTTGTCTGCCAATGATAGAACAAGGAGACAAAGATTATCCAGCAATGTATGTGACAGATTATATATTAGGAGGAGGTACACTCTCTTCGCGACTGATGAGTAATATCAGAGAAAAGAAGGGGCTGACTTATGGAATACAATCGTATATAAACGGCAATTGTTATTGGAGTAGACATAATATTGTCAGTGAGGTCAATCGTGATAAAGTGGGAGTTGTTATAGATGAGGTTTCAAATGAGATACGACGTATGCAAGAGGAACTTGTACCCGAAGATGAATTGGCAATGTCGTTAGCGACGCTGAAGGGCTCTTTCCTCTCGGATTTTGATGGGACGCTCTCGTGTTTCGACTCAATGATTCCGATGATGGATGGATTCGGACTGACGGAGGAAGATATACGTCGACGTCATGCCGTGTTAGAGACGATTACTTCTGAAGATATAATGCGATGCGCTCAATCGTACTATAATGTAGATGGATATAGAATTATATCGGCAGGATAGATGATGCTTTGAAATTTCGTATATATTAACTATTTTTGCGCGATTTTTATACGAATTTAAGTCAATTAATATCAATATGTCAAAGCAAGAGATACCTTATAAGATATACCTTTCTGAGGAGGAGATGCCTAAAGAGTGGTATAGTATTCGTGCTGATATGAAGAAAAAACCAGCACCACTCCTTAACCCTGCAACGCTAAAGCCATTGACTGCCGACGAGTTGAGTGTTGTTTTTTGTCGTGAATTAGTTGAGCAAGAACTGGATGAGAATACCGCTTTGTTTCCTATCCCTGAAGAGATTCGGAATTTCTATAAGATGTATCGACCTTCGCCAGTTGTGCGTGCCTATTGTTTGGAGAAAAAACTAAACACGCCTGCTGAGATTTACTATAAGTTTGAGGGAAATAATACATCAGGAAGTCATAAGCTTAATTCAGCTATAGCGCAGGCTTATTATGCAAAGAAACAGGGTCTTAAGGGCGTGACCACCGAGACGGGTGCTGGACAATGGGGCACAGCTTTGTCTATGGCGTGTGCTTACCTTGGTCTCGACTGTAAGGTCTTCATGGTAAAGTGCTCGTATGAGCAGAAGCCATTCCGTCGTGAGGTAATGCGTACCTATGGAGCGTCTGTGACTCCTTCTCCATCGGATACTACTGAGATTGGCCGCAAGATTCTTGCAGAGTTCCCTGGAACAACAGGTAGTCTTGGTTGTGCTATATCAGAGGCAGTGGAGGTAGCAACTCACACAGAAGGATATCGATATGTGCTTGGCAGTGTACTAAATCAGGTTCTTTTGCATCAGAGCATAATAGGCTTGGAGGCTAAGAAGGCTCTTGATAAGTATGATATCGTGCCCGACATCATCATCGGGTGTGCTGGTGGTGGTTCAAATCTCGGCGGCTTGATTTCGCCTTTCATGGGTCAGAAATTGCGTGGGGAACAGGATTATCGCATTATAGCAGTGGAACCAGCATCGTGCCCAAGCTTCACTCGTGGTAAATATGCTTATGACTTCTGCGATACGGGTCAAATCTGTCCTCTCGCTAAGATGTATACTCTTGGTAGTGGTTTTATTCCATCTGCAAGTCATGCTGGTGGTCTTCGCTTCCATGGTATGTGTCCTACACTCTCGGAGTTGTATGACCAGGGTATGATGGAGGCGGTAGCAGTCGAACAGACGAGTGTTTTTGAGGCAGCCGAGATGTTTGCTCGTGTCGAGGGAATCCTACCAGCTCCTGAGAGCTCTCATGCTATCCGTGTTGCTATTGACGAAGCGCTGAAGTGTAAGGAGACGGGTGAGAAGAAGAAGATTCTCTTCGGCTTGACTGGTACTGGTTATTTCGATCTGGTTGCTTACGAGAAGTATAACAACGGTGTCATGTCTGATAGCATTCCGACAGATGAGGAGATAGCAAAGGGCTGGGCAACCATGCCAAAAGTCGATTTGTAAGGTTTACAGTCAATAGAAGAAACAACCCCTGTATTTGTGTCGTGTGACGATACGGATGCAGGGGCTTTCTTTTGGAGATGCCAGTCTCCCGATTGTTGCGATGAGTCATAAAACAAATAATGCGTCATGAAAAACATGACGCATTATTATATTCAGTTATGAATATTTGTCTTACTTAACGCGCTCGATGTATGAGCCATCTCGAGTGTCAACAACGATTGTCTCGCCCTGTTCAATGAAGAGAGGAACCTTGACTGTAGCACCTGTTTCGACAGTTGCAGGTTTGAGAGTGTTGGTTGCTGTATCGCCCTTGAGACCTGGCTCTGTGTATGTAATCTTTAGAGCCGTCTTAACAGGCATTTCTGCGAAGAGAACCTGCTCGTTAGAGGCATCGGTTACAACCTCCACAACGTCGCCCTCCTTCATGAAGTCAGCGCCTGTGACAAGGTCTCTTTGAATTGTAATCTGCTCGAATGTCTCCTGATTCATGAAAACCTCACCTTCGCCATCATTGTAGAGGTACTGACTTGGACGACGCTCCACACGAACGTCCTCGAGTTTCTCTCCAATGTTGAAACGACGCTCTAAGACACGACCATCAGTAACACACTTGAGTTTAACACGCATGATAGTGTTGCCCTTTCCTGGCTTAACATGCAAGAATTCAGTAACGAAGTAAAGTTTGCCATCCAAACGAACGCAAACACCGTTCTTAATATCCTGAGAATTAATCATAAATAAATGCAATTATATTTTCGTGTGCAAAAATACATAATTTTTTGATTAGCAAATCAATATTGACTCTAATTTTCAGATGTGACAGACTAAGCCTCTCTTTGTCGAATTGCAAAAAGCAGTATGACTACGAAAGATATGAGAGGTACTATGAAACTTATGGCAACTGGTGACGAGAAACTAAGCTCTATATTGCAGTCTATTATGCCTGCTTGAATCATAGGAAGGATAGAGCCTCCCAAAATTGCCATGATTTGAGTTGCAGCACCGATTTTGGAGTCTTCGGTGGTGAGCCTTCTGAGAGCTAAGCTATATATGGTCGGGAACATGAGTGACATGCTTGCAGAAATTCCTATGAGACATACCATTCCACTCCAGCCAGGGAAAATTATGGTGCCTGCAGATAGAAGGATGCCACCTCCCGCTGATATGGCTAACAGACGTGCTGGAGAGAAAAAACGCATCAAGTAGGTGAAGACAAAACGCATGACGCAAAACAAAACCATAGCTACGATGTTGAGTCGTTGTGAGTAGGCGGCCGCATCGCTCTCAGTCATGTCACCCATTTTCAACAGCATCTCTTTTCCGTAGTGAATGATGAATGTCCAGCACATAATCTGTGCCCCGACGTAGAAGAACTGTGCTAAAAAACCGCTTTTGACACTCTTCGTACGTAATATTCTGCACATTGTATCCTTGAACTCTGACCATTTCATAGCACTATCGTTCTCTCCAGACGATTGCATCGGGACGAAACGGATGATAATGAATAGTACGACTGAGAATAGTCCTATTAAAATGTATGGCTTTGCCAATATCAGTAAGTCAGAATTCTTTACAGCCTCGAATGTATCCTCATTTAGCAGGGCTCGTTCAGCTGATGATAATGGTGATAACTGTTCTTGCACGAAAAGCATTGCGACAAACATTCCGAGAAGAGAACCTATAGGGTTGAAGGCCTGTGCCAAGTTAAGTCGGTAGGCCGATTTTGAAGCATCACCCATACTTAGAATGCATGGATTGGCAGATGTCTCAAGGAATGACAGTCCGCAGGTTAGTACGAAATATGATATCAGAAAAGGGTAGTAAGATCCTGATGCTGCTGCAGGAAGAAATCCAAACGAGCCAATAGCGAAGAGTGCAAGGCCTACAAGAAGCCCGTTCTTAAAGTCGTAACGACGAATGTACAAAGCTGCAGGAAGTGCAAACACAAAGTATCCACCATAGAAAGCCATCTGCACAAGAGTTCCGTCAAAAGTTGACATACGGAAAATCTTAGAGAAGGCCTCTACCATAGGATTAGTAACGTCATTGGCAAAACCCCATAGGGCAAAGCATATGGTGACGGCCGCAAATGTTATTGCACTCTTGTTGGTCGCTTTCATGGCTTATGATTATTTCTTGCGGAAGAATCCGATAACCTTCTGGATGAGAGATTTCTTCTCAGCAACATGTGCTTGAGCCTCCTGCTGATTGTCTCTTTTCTCCCTTCTGCTATATCTGCGTTTGTTGTCCCATCTGCGTTTATCACGTCTGTTGTCATTTCCTCTGCGCTCGTTATCCGTAGTGCGATCGTCGCTTTGTGATTGTGCGCCATTCTGTTTCTCATCACGTCTGCGTCGTTCGCTATTGGGATTCTTTGAGAATCGCTGTTTGTTCTCGTTGCCTTCAGTACGAGGCTCTTTCCTTCTGATATCTTCAGATGGGGCAGTTTGACTTGAAAGATTCTCAGAAGTCAAATTATTGTCGGAGGTATTGTTGTTTCTCCTATGATGATGGCGTTTCTTCTTTTTTCTGTTGGTATTCATCTCGCTCTCATCGTTGGTGACTGGCGTCTGCTCTTCGGAAGCAATGCTTTTAGTGCTATTGTCCCCATCGGCACGTTTTGTTTTGCGGCGTTTCCTGTTGCGCTCTCTATTCTCCTCTCCATGACGATGCTGGCGATTCTCGGAAAGAGAAGCGTTCGTGTTTCTGCGGTTGTTACGCTGTACGCGTTTTTTAGGGTCATATACAGGACCATCACCGAGTTGTTCGGGAAGAGGTATTTTTTCAACAACAGTCTCAATGAGCGATTCTATATCGCCGAAGTCCTTCATTTCAGCTTCAGAGATGAGCGTGTATGCTTCGCCTTGGGTTTGAGCACGGGCTGTTCTACCGACGCGGTGGACATAGTCTTCGGCATCGTGAGGAACCTCGAAGTTGATGACCATATCAATTTTTTCGATGTCGATTCCTCGGGCTATGATATCGGTTGCGACAAGGACATTAGTCTGATGGCTACGGAATTTCAAAAGTGCCTCTTCGCGTTCCTTCTGCTCGAGGTCGGAGTGTATGACATCGGCATTGATGCCATTCCTTTTTAGTTCCCTGGCCAGCTCTTTGCAAGTTTGTTTGCGGGATGAGAAGACGATGATAGATTGCGATTCTCTGTCTTTGAGAAGATGTTTGATGAGGGGAGTCTTCTGAGCTTCATATACAACGTATGCCCCTTGGCGTATTCCCTCAGCAGGTTTGCTGATAGCAATGTTAATCTCCTTCGGAGAGCGCAGAATCTGTTTAGCCATCTCACGTATCTTTGGAGGCATAGTGGCAGAGAACATAAGGGTCTGTCTTGTCTCAACAGGTAGTTGTTTTACGACCTGCATGATATCGTCAAAGAATCCCATGTCGAGCATTCGGTCGGCCTCATCGAGAATTAAACACTTCACACGAGAAAAGTCGACATATCCCATAGATATGTGTTGAAGCATTCGTCCAGGAGTTGCAATCACAATATCGGCACCCTCTTGCAAGGCTGTGCGCTGTCGGCCCCACTCTCCGCTGTCGTTACCGCCATATATGGCTGTCGAAGAGACAGATACGAAATAGGCAAAACCCTCCATTTGTTGATCTATTTGAAGAGCGAGCTCTCGTGTTGGGACGAGAATAATGGTGTCAATGCCATCATGAGGGTTCTGAATGAGACGGTTAATTGTCGGAAGAAGATATGCAGCAGTCTTTCCTGTACCAGTCTGAGCACACGCAATAAGGTCATTCTGCTCCATAATGATTGGGATAGTCTGTTCCTGGACGGGAGTAGGCGTTTCGAAACGCATTGAGTCGAGGCTGTCTTCTATCTCGGGTTCAAATTTAAAATCGTAGAATGTCATCTGTTGTTTATGGAATATCAAAAATTATAAAACGTGGAGAACTAAGCCTTTGAGGTATTCTCCTTCAGGGTGATATATGTCGATTGGATGGTCTGCAGGCTGGGAGAGTTGGTGGAGAATGGAGACTCTGCGCCCAGCTTTGGCGGCTGATGAGAATACCATTGTCCGGAATATCTCCTTTGATACGACCTGTGAGCATGAGAAGGTGAAGAGGATGCCTCCGGGTTTAATCATCTCCAATGCCTTAGTGTTGAGACGTCTGTAGCCTTTGAGAGCGTTGCCGAGAACATTGTAATGTTTTGCGAATGCTGGAGGGTCGAGAATGACAAGGTCGTAATCTTCCTTTGCGTTCTGCATGAATTTAAAAGCGTCCTCTGCAAATGCTTCATGGCGTGGGTCATCTCCAAAGTTAGCCCGTATATTATCTTTTGTCAGTTCAATTGCGCGCTCTGAACTGTCGACGGAGTGAACCAACAGAGCACCTCCTCTCATGGCATACATTGAGAAACCACCAGTGTAGCAGAACATGTTGAGGACTTTGCGTTCTTTGCTGTAGCGTTCAATCAAAGCTCTATTTTCGCGTTGGTCAACAAAGAAACCTGTCTTCTGCCCTCTTTCCCAGTCGGGAGCGAACTTCAGTCCATTCTCGATGGCAATCATTGGACCTGGTTCTCCCCAGACGTAAGCGTTGTGCGGTTCGAGTCCTGCCTTGTAGGGCAGAGTGCCTTCGCTCTTGTTGTATATTGCTTTTAGTTGGTCTTTCATAACCTGACGGAGAGCCTCTTCGATGAGAGCTCTGTCGGCATACATGCCAACTGAGTGCATCTGAACGACAGCTGTGCCATTGTACATATCAATTACCAATCCTGGTAGTCTGTCGCCCTCGCCATGGATGAGACGATATGCATTGGTGAGGGGATTGTCGACCAGTCCTAATTTACGGCGTAGTTCGAATGCTTCTTTAATTCGGTTTATGTAGAATGTCAAGTCGATTGTCGTTGGCTCAAAAGAGAGGATGCGAACTGTTATTGTCCCAATCTGATAGTGCCCGACAGCCAAGAAGCTACCGAGGGCGTCAGTTACTTCGACGACGTCGCCCTCTTCTGGTTTGCCGTCCATCTTTTGGATTGCTCCTGAGAAAATCCATGGATGCTTTCTTTCAAGGCTTTGTTCTTTGCCTTGTTTGAGTTGTATATGTATCATTTCTATTACTATTCTGTTGTTGGTTTTGATGCTTCAGCCAATCGTAGTCGCACCAGATTCTCTATATGTGGAAGCATCAGATTGCCTTGTTTCAGCTCGTTGTATATTTGCAGTGTGACCCATGCATCGGTTGCTGCATAATGGATTTGGGCACTTGTCAGTGTTGGAGCTGCCCAATTGGACACCCTCTGACGTTTGCTGATTTTTATGCCAAGGGTGCGTGCTGCCAGTTTTGCTAATGACGCATCAGGGATGCCATATTCTTTAGCGACATTCTGAACGTCAATAATATTCTGAGGCTCAATATAACCTCTCTGACGTAGTGCGCGTATGTCATCGCCCAATGATAGTCCAACCTTTAGTATGTTGGGATTTGCAAAGAACGATTGTATTTCAGGTGTCAAGCCGATATTGCAGAGTCTGAATAGCCATGCTTTATTTCCGTCGCACACTTGAAGTAGTGCCACTTTATGGTGTTCTCCTCTTTGGAAATTTGGACGTGTTTCGGTGTCAAAACCAACGACTTTACACATGTTGACAATCTCTGTCATCATGTCGTGAGCTACCGAAATATCGTCAGTTACTGCGATTGGTCCATCAAAGCCACCTATTGGCAGGGCTTCGATATCAACTTTTTCTATTTTTTCCGTGATTAGCGACACTGTGGGTTAATGGTTGCCTTGTGATGTTTTATACATGGTTAATAGTTATATGTAGTCTTTGTCAGCTTCCACTGATTATCTTCGTACATATATTCAGACATTACTTTTATGTTATCTTCACCATCGTATATATAATCTGTCTTTCCGATGAAGAACTCATCCCACTCCTCATGTATCTTGTCCCATGACGCTGTTGTTTCTCTGATTTTATTGTGATTGTCGTCGTATTCAAAAGCCATTTTAGATAGCATCTCCCACTGTTTCTTTACGGGGTTCCATCTTTGACGTATGTGCAATATGATATTCCCCAGATTATCGTAGTCATACTGTTCGTTGTTAATGCCCTTCCATGCGTTGTGAGTATTATCCCATGAATATCTCTCTTCAGACATGACATCGCCGTAGTCGTTAAACGTCTTTAGGACTTTGCTTACTCCCTCCCATTTTTCATTATCTCCATACCCATTCTGCCATTTCATGCGGGTCTCAGCTATGCAGTTGCCGTCATTGTCGTACGAGGTGTTAGAACGCCATTTGTTATTCGTTATCCAGCGACCTTCAGTGAACGTCTCTTCTGTTTCCCCTATTGTTTGATTGTTGTCGTCGTATGATGTCGTGTTGCGTCTTATCCTAATGGTGGAACCACTATCATCATATGTTTTGGTTATGTCAATTCTTTTAGATATATGGTTTGATTCTTCTATATATGACGATTCAGTAGTGTGGTACTTAACCCATGAACCATTTTTCCATCGTTCTGTAAGGGATGATGTCTGCCGGCGGGTGTTCTCCTTGTATGTGAATGTTTCGCGAGTGGTGAAAAGCCATGTTGAATCTTTCCATTCGGAGTTGGTCGTGCTATGGATTCTGCCATATGCGTCATATTCAGAGGAGCACTGATTGCTTTTAGTCCATATGTCATTATCGTTATTCCAGGTGTAGTTGATATGGTTTGTGACGAAACCTCGTTCGTTGATTTCGCGCTCGTAGCGTTGAGAACCTATCCATCGAGACCTCTCCAGAATCCATTTCAGTTGGTTAACACCTGTCAGGCGACCTTCTCTGTCGTATGTGTTAATCTCTCGACTCATCTCACTCCATTTTGAGCCATCTATATCCCAATATGAAGTGATGCGTTTTGTTATATTGCCGTCGTTATCGTACTCAGCTGTCTCTTTAAAAGTGCCGACCCAATTCCCGTTTTTTTTGTTGAGAGTATAGTGCATAGCCATAGTCTGGTAGAAATTGGCGTCATATTCAAAGTATGAACGTGCCACAACAACTCCCTTACTATTGACCTGAATGATGCTGTCGACTTGGTTAGGACTCGCACTAAGTTGACATGTCAATAGGCTAACAATAACGAATACTATGTATGTGACAATCTTCTGCACTTACAACCGATTTTGAGGTCAAAGATAGCTTATTTTTTATTCTCATGAAAGGTATCTTGTGATTATTGTAATACGTAATCGTTATCATTTTGGTTGCAAGATAGAAAACCATTCAGGAAATAAGAGAGGGTACGTCACATCTGTCATGACGCACCCTCTATGAGTATTGTGATTGTCTCTTATTTACTCTTCTGTAGCCACATGATGAAAAGTACGATGGCTCCTATACCTGTTAGAGCTATCAAAAGCCACCAAGGCGAGAAGCCTGCATCCCTAAGGCGTCGCACACTGACGGCGAGGGATGGGAAAAACGTCAATACGAAAGTGATGGCGCAACTTATAAAAATTGCTGTTGTAGAGCCAGTGCCACATATTGCCGAAACCACGTAGCTGATAATAATGGTAGCGAGGTAGAACCACCAAAACTCAGAGCGACTTGCTCTGCCACTGAAAGTAAATGACTTGCTATAGCAAGTTTTGATTGCTTCAATAAAACCCATAGTTTTAATTCTTTATAGTTATTACTGTTGTTAGATATGCGGAGTGCATAAACTTCAGTATGGCAAATATAAAAAGCAATAATTAAAAAATCAAGTGGTTTGTGAAAAAATCGCTTAAAGATTTTTTAGCCACTTGATTGTCTCTATTGGGTTTTTGCTTCCGAAGACGAAACTGCCTGCAACGAGTACGTCAATACCTGCTTTTACTGCTAACGGGGCTGTTGTTGTATCGATGCCACCATCTACCTCAATTAGTGTTTTTAGTCCTTGTTCATCAATAATAGTGCGTAACCTCTGAGCCTTGTCTAATGTTCTTGTGATAAATTTCTGGCCCCCGAACCCTGGATTGACAGACATAAGCAATACCATGTCGACATCGCATAAGATGTCTCTTAACACCTCCACTGGTGTCGCGGGGTTCAGAGTGACAGCAGGTTTCATGCCACAGTCGCGAATCTGCTGGATGGTACGATGAAGATGTGTGCATGCTTCGTAGTGGACATTCAGGATGGAGGCACCTAAGTCACGGAACAGAGTGACATACCGCCCGGGGTCGGTTATCATAAGATGAACATCCAGAGGTTTGTTGCAATGCCTCTTCATAGCTTTGATTACAGGTGTTCCGAACGATATGTTTGGAACGAAGAGTCCATCCATGACATCCACGTGAGCGTAGTCGGCTTCACTATTGTTGAGCATCTCACAGTCGTCGGCGAGATGTCCGAAGTCGGCAGATAGTAAAGAGGGAGAAACAAGAGCCATATTCTTTTTGAATGTATTTATTGTTCAATTAATATTCCCTTTCCTTGTCGTATTAAGGAGTACGAGGAAGAGGTACAGTCGACAACCGTGGAGCCTTCAATGCCACCCATGCCGCCATCTATAACTATGTCAGCTATGTAATCGAGTCGTTCCTGAATGAGCGAAGGGTCAGTCAGATATTCATCCCATGGAGTATCATCATCGTCGTTTTTGACAGATGTCGATAGAATGGGGTTGCCTAACTCGCTGACTATAGATCTGACAATTTTATTGTCTGGAATTCTGATGCCAACCGTCTTCTTATTGGCCTTAAAGAGTTTCGGAATGTTGTTGCTTGCATTCAGAATGAAGGTAAAGGCTCCCGGAGTATTTCTCTTCATCAATTTGAAGATTGAGTTTTCAATAGGTTTGACAAATTGAGAAGCTTGACTTATATCTTCGCATATCATAGAGAGGTTTGTCTTCTTCAGGTTTATATCCTTAAATCTGAGAATCTTCTCCATTGCGGTCTGATTGGTTATGTCGCAACCAATACCATATACGGTGTCTGTTGGGTAGACAACTACGCCTCCATCCCTGAGGCAGCGAATGATTTGCATCAAGCCTCGCGGGTCGGGATTGTCGGGATGGATTCTAATTAACATTGCCATTGTTTTCTATATTTGAAGTTGTCTGCTTTAATTACTTCCAAACTGTAAATCGTAGTGCGAAGATACTATTAAGGAGGGAAATAGCCAAAGCAAGCTTTGCTTTTCTCTCACTTAATCGTACTTTGCCTTCGGCGAAGTTACCAGCGTTCAGAAAAGCCAAAGCAAGCTTTGCTTTTCTCTCACTTAATCGTAACTTTGTGGCTATGGATAAAAGGTTTTATGTGACGCTGTTTCTCTTTTTATCTGTAGTGGGACAGTGTTTGGTTTTTTCGCAGTCGTCTGTTTTGCGCCAGCCAGAAGTGTCGCAGGCGCTTAATGCTATATACTATCTTGACGATTCTGAATATGCGAAGGCATTGGGCATAATCAAGGAAAAGTCGCTTTCAGCCTACATAAGGGAGTACAAGTCGCTGATGACCTATGCAATCGCCAATAATCAGGATAACTACAAGGCGTATATGGCAGCTTCTAATGCCGCTATCAAGGCTATAGATGGCTTTAAATACGAAGAGGCTTGTCTGTCTAATCTACTGCTCCATCGTAGTCTTGTCGAGATGAGCGATGGTAATATGTTGGCAGGCGGTGTTCAGTTCCTGAAGTCGTACAAGGCTTTTAAAAATGCAGAGAAAAAGTATCCTTCGTATGAGGGACAGTTGATGCTCCGCGGTATATTCAATATACTGCTTTCCCAGATACCAGAAAAATGGAAGCCATTGGCGGGTTTCTTAGGATTTGATGATGGTGACCTCGAAAAGGGGTTTGCCGACATAAACCAATATAGAAGGAATATGACAGATGTGAAAGGAGCTTATGAGGAGTCGCTTCTGTTGTCGTTTTCAAATATATTCCTTTCGCATGAGCAGAAACTTAACGACGAACTGGAGCAGTGCATGCGGTCGAGTAAGTCGCCAATGGTTAATTACCTATATGTATTAAGTAATGGGCGCAGGCAACGTGGGGAAGTTGCGGAGTCGGTTTTGAATGAGGTGTCGCAAGATATGCTCGACAGATTTCCGTTGCTGATTCATCAGAAAGCGAAATTTGCGCTTAGACGGCTCTCTCCCGACGAATGTATACGTTATGCTGATGAATTCAATGCTAAATACAAAGGCGTCGCGTGCCGTAATGATGTCTATCTTCTTAAGGCCTATTCATATGCACTGAAGGGAAGGCAAGATAAACAGATTGAGCAAGCAACTATATGTGCCAAGATGGCGGCAAAGAGTGATGTGGATCATAGAACATATGATGATGCTGTACGGGCGCAGAAACCGATAGACGTTGTGTTGCTGCGTTCACGTCTGCACTTTGAATATGGCAATTACGAAGCGAGCAAGAAAACTCTCGATGGGTACACACCGAAGTCGAGCGATGCAATTGAGTATAAGTTTCGTCTTGCAAGGTGTGCCGACATAATGAAGAATTATCCAGAGGCCATGAAGGTATACAAAGAGACCATTACTTTGGCAGCTAAAGACAAACAGTATTATGGCCCATACGCAGCCGTCTACTTGGCAGATATTCACATTCTAAGGTGTGAAAAGAGCGAGGCATCAAAATGGCTAAAAAAAGCAAAAGAGATGAATAATGGAGAGCATTCGAAAGAGATTGATCAGCGTATTGCAGTGACTATGTTTAAAGTCGAAAAGATGAAAGATTGAACTTTTTGTTGTCATGCTATCTCATTTTTCTTTTATACTTGCTATTTTTGCACTGAAAACAGATAGAAATATTTAATTATACAAAAATGATACAGAACATTGCACCAGAATCTGTGCCTGTTAACGAGTTGGAAGCAGGAGCAGAATCAGTTTCTCTGAACATTATAGATCTTGCGATGCAGGGCGGATGGATAATGGTTGTCCTATTACTTCTTTCCATATATGCTGTCTATGTATTCATAGAGCGTACAATGGCTCTATCGAGGGCATTGAAAGAGGATAAGACATTCATGGGTAAGATAAAGGATTACATACATAGTGGAAATATCGACTCTGCCAGAACTCTATGTGCAGCTACAGATACACCCGTTTCACGCATGATTGACAAGGGTATCAGTCGTATAGGTAGACCTCTGAATGATATCAACACGACAGTTGAGAACGCAGGCAATATTGAAGTTAGCCGACTTGAAAAAGGACTTGCTGGTCTTGCTTCTGTTTCGGGAGGAGCTCCTATGATTGGTTTCTTTGGAACTGTGACAGGTATGATTCAGGCATTTTTTGAGATGGCTAATGCAGGTAATAATATAGAGGTCAGTACATTAGCTGGAGGTATATATACGGCGTTAGTAACAACAGTCGGGGGACTTGCCGTTGGTATTGTAGCATATTTTGCATACAACTATCTTGTTGCTCGTGTCGAAAAGGTTGTCTTCATTCTTGAGGCACGGACAATGGAGTTTATGGATCTTCTCTACGAACCAGAAAAATAAGTTGGCACTATGGCGCTAAAACGATCCAATAAAATAAGTGCGTCATTCAGCATGTCGTCGATGACCGATATCGTATTCTTATTGCTCATCTTTTTTATGCTGACATCGACGCTGGTGCATCCAAATGCACTGAAATTACTACTTCCTCAGAGTGCTAACCAGACTTCGGCGAAGCCACAGACATCGGTTTCTGTTACGAAGGATTTGCGTTATTACGTTGAGAGCCGACGCGTTTCATTTGAAGAATTAGAACCAACTCTTCAAGCAAAATTAGGTCAGAATGAAGATATGTACATTGCTCTGCATGTCGATGAAAGTGTCCCTATGAAAGAGGTGGTTAAGGTTATGAATATTGCCAAGAAGAATAAGTATAAACTTATTTTGGCTACACGTGCGAAGTAACAGTTTTGACTATGGAGGAGTATCGCGACAAACGTTATGACAAGCAGGGGGTGGTAGGAACAATATTGTTTCATCTGCTCTTGTTTCTTATATTGTTCTTCTCTGTTATGGAGGCGCAGCCTGTCGAAGAGGAGGGACTGCTTGTGAATTATGGAGACTCTAATACGGGGTCGGGAGATGTAGAGCCATCGCCTTCACACGCTCAGAATGTGACGCCGTCGGAGCCTCAACCATCAGCACCAACGCCAACACCTCCGACACCTGCTACAACACCAGAGCAGCCAAAGGCAGATGGTCAGACTACGGACACTCAAGATTTTGAGGAGGCTGCTGCATTGAAGGAGGCTAAACGTTTGGCTGATGAAAAAGCAATAGCTGAGAAAAAGGCGAAAGAGGAGGCCTTGAAGGCTGAGGAGAAGAGATTGGCTGAAGAGGCTGTAGCGAAAGCAAAGGCGCAGGCTGAAGCACGTGAGAGAGCGGACGCAGAAGCAAAAGCTAAGGCAGAGGCGGAAGCAAAGGCAAAGGCAGAGGCAGAGGCTAAAGCAAAGGCTGAAGCTGAGGCTGCAAAGAGAAAGGCTGCGCAGGACCTCATAAAGAAGGGAATGAGTGGTGCTGGAACGGGAACAAGTGCCTCGCAGGGTACAGCTGGTGGTACTGGCAACCAGGGCTCTCTCTCGGGAGGAGCTGGTGGTGGCTATGGAACGGGTGGTACAGGAAGTGGTACTTCAGGAACTGGATCAGGATCCTACGACTTGGCTGGACGTACCATTGTAGGCTCTATCCCAAAACCGACATATAATGTTCAGGAGCAAGGTCGTGTCGTTGTTGAAATAAGTGTCGATAAGAATGGTGTCGTGACCAGTGCGAGTGTGCGTTCTAAGGGTACAACAGTTCAGAATAAGGCCTTGTGGAGCGCTGCTGTCGAAGCTGCGAAAAAGGCTAAGTTTAATAGCGATAAGTCGGCTCAAGCTGTGCAGACAGGTACCATAACATACAATTTTAAATTGCAATAGTTTGCCTCTTAGCAGACCTTGTCTAAGAGGAGATGACGACAGAATTGTCTGAAAGATAAAAATTAGGAATATAAAAAGAGGATGTGTCAGATTGGTATGACACATCCTCTTATTACGTTTATTGCTACTATGTTACTCCTCTGAAGTTTCAGTAGATTCAGGAGTTTCAGTAGCTTCAGCAGCCACTCCGGCTTCTTTCTTAAGTTGCTCGGAGAAAGAGACACCATTAGCTTCAGCCTCAGCCTTGATCTTCTCGTCCTTGCGCTCACATGTCTTGCACAGACGATCCTTGCCAGCGTCTTCAGCCTGACCTATTGACCCGACAACCATATCCTCTTGCGTCGAAGCATTCAGATGGTTGCAATCCTGATGGGTGTGGTAAACGGAACCAGTTGCAACCCAATAGACGTCGATATCTGCACCTCCATACATCTCTTGCAAATCTTCTTGGCTCACTGGGTTGAAGTCGTAGCTTGATACTCCTGCGATTGCGAATGCTACGCCTGCTACGATAGTAGCGATTGTCTTAGTCTTGGAATCAAGGTCCTTCTGAGTGAGCAGATAGATGATGATGGGGATAAAGGCAATACAAGCGACAATAACTCCCATGTTATTCCAGAGCCAGAATGTAAATGCATTCTTCTTGGATGCTGGGCAGATGTGATTTGCCTTTTTCCAAAGCACTGAACCAATGATGACAAATATCATGTCGAGGACCAATGCACCGCACAACCAAATTGTAAAATTAGGGTCTTCTGTTGAGATGAAATCGAATCTGTTTGCAATCATAAAGATGCCAACAACTTCGAATGCCAATCCTATAATCCAACAGATAATAGCACCAATTCTGAGTCCTACAGGGTTACCTTCCAATTGGATTTTGCCTTGGGCTGCTTTTCTTTCGCCTTCAGCTCTGATAATTTTTTTTTCAGCCATATTTTATGTTATTATGTGGTAAAAATTCTCTTCCCTTTATTACGAGATAATTTTATGTAAGTTGGGTTAATGAGAAGAATTTTTAACTTCTGATGTGATTTATTGTTGAGAGACTAATGGTTGGGCTATACATATTCATATTCGCACCGGCTCCATGTTTCATATTTGTTTTTATTTGTTGCAAATGATAAGGCAATAGCCGATTTGCAGTAATGTTATAATCAACTTTTTCTTGGAGTAGTAAAATTTAAGTTAGCTGAGTTACAGATTGTTGTGGTGTGGTAAGGTTGATGTGTATCATGTTCAAAGATTATAGTTGCGTTGGGATGATGGGGGGGTGTATTGAAATATGTAAATTTGCCCAACTATTAACCGAACATAAAATTTTCAAAATGAAATTCAGAATGTTACTCCCTTTGGCTGCGTTGTCGGCAATGGGAACACTTTATGCGCAAAAGCAGAATAATCCTATTGTTCAAACATGCTTTACAACAGATCCGGCGCCAATGGTTTATGATGGACGAGTCTATCTCTATACAGGACATGATGAGGAGAATGCCGATTTCTTCTGGATGCAGGAGTGGCGTGTCTACTCTTCGGCGGATATGGTAAACTGGACAGACCATGGGTCTCCATTGGCAATAGAATCGTTCGCATGGGGTGACGACAGGGCATGGGCTCCGCAGTGTATTGAACGCGATGGTAAATTCTATTTTTATGTTCCGCTCCACTCAAAACTGACAAATGGTATGGCGATAGGAGTGGCAGTTGGTGACTCGCCGATTGGTCCATTCAAGGATGCCTTAGGAAAACCCTTGTTTGATGATGGGTCGTGGGATAATATTGATCCGACAGTTATGATTGACGATGATGGACAGGCCTACATAGCATGGGGAAATCCAACAATACACATAGCTAAGCTAAACCGTGATATGATATCTTTTGCCTCAGAACCGACACTGATAAAGCAGACAAAAGAGGGATTTGGAGCTCCATCTATGAGAGAACGAGATCGAGGAGTCAAGTATGAAGACTGCTACGTTGAGGGTCCTTGGTTGAGCAAACGAAATGGACGCTATCAGTTGATTTATGCGGCAGGAGGCATACCAGAACATATATCCTATTCAACAGCCCCATCACTTGAAGGGCCCTGGACATACGGAGGAGTCATTATGCCCGTTGATACGACAAATTCGTTCACTAATCATGCAGGCGTTGTCGACTTCAAAGGACACTCCTATTTCTTCTATCATACAGGCTGGTTGCCCAAAGGCGGGGGCTTTGCACGTTCTGTCTCAATTGAAGAGTTTAAGTATAACGCAGATGGTTCATTCCCAATGATTAAGCCGACAGCTAAAGGTGTTGAGCCAGCGTCGGCATTTGTTCCTGTGGGACGAATTGAATTTGAAACGATGGCGTATTCGAAGGGCGTGAAGACAGAAGAGAATTCGCAGACAGGAGTTTATTTGAGTGATGTGCATAATGGAGATTACATACGTGTGGATGCAGTTGATTTTGCAATGTTGAATAGTGAGCCTAAGACAATTACCATTAATGCCGCTTCGGCACTCAGGGGAGGCAAGATAGAAGTTCGTGCAGGAGCATTGGACGGAGAGTTATTGTCGACAATTGAGATACCTACAACTGGAGGTTGGGAGATGTGGAAACAATTTTCTGCACCCTTTACAAAGCCCAAAGTGTTGAAGACGGATATCTATTTCGTTTTTACGGGTAGAAAAGGACCGAAGCTATTCAATCTGGATTTTTGGAAACTAAATGAGTAACGGCATAGTTGGGTTGGCAGATTTTAACTGAGAGAGCATTCGTTTGGGGGTTTTCTTATGCTGATAGTATCAGAAAAATTGCCTAAGTTTGCAAGTGAAAACTCAATAAAGAATGAAATTAATAGTCAAGACGCTTCATGGCGTAGAAGAGCTTCTCGCTAATGAATTGGGAGAATTGGGGGCGGTTGCGATAGCTCCAGAACGTAGGGCAGTTGTTTGCGAGGCTGATATGCGTACACTCTATCGTATTTGTTTGGAGTCACGTTTTGCGTTGCGCGTATTGATAGAAGTAGTAAAGTGCAATCCGAAAAATGATAAGGAGTTGTATGCTGCTGTCCATTCGTTCCCATGGCATGAATATATCTCGCCTGACCACCTGTTGTATATAGATCATATTACATTCTCGTCGATATGGAATAACTCGAAGTTCCTTGCCATGAAGGCTAAGGATGCTATAGTGGATGAGATAAATGAAGTGTGTGGACGCCGTCCTTCGATAAGCTCAGAGAATTTTGATATATTGTTGAATATACATGCTTCGGACGAAGAGATATCTCTTGCTCTTGATGCCAGTCGCACTACTCTTAATCGTCGAGGATACCGGACATCGCAACCGCAGCAGGCGACAAATGAAGTCTTGGCAGCGGCCTTAGTTGAGTTGTCAGGATGGACAGATGATATGCCATTGTACGACCCCATGTGTGGCGTTGGTACTATCTGTATAGAGGCGGCGATGAAGGCACGCCATATACCAGCCAACTACTACCGTAAGGAGCCATTTGGGTTTGCCCTATGGAAGAATTTTGATGAAGCGTTGTGGCAAGAAGTGAGAGGAGAGGCTGAGAGCAAGATAACAAATCAGAGACTTACCATAATAGGATCGGATGTCAACAGCGAATTGCTTGATATCTATAAGTCATCTTCATTACTTATGAATCTGACGCCAGATGTTCGTTGCATAAAGCAGTCACTGAAAGAGGCAACACGACAGACTTCTGAGGGAGTGGTGATAACATGTCCGCCTGTGAATGACGACGAAGCCCCAAGGCAAGGAATAGAGGAGTATTACAAAGAGATAACCTACTATCTGTCGCATAATTTTCCTGATCATGATGTTTGGGTTTTCTCTACTAATATGAAAGCGATGCGAGCCATCCCTTATAAGTCTGACAAGAGATTAAAGGTGTATAGTAATAATAACGAGGGCAACTTTAATCTTTATCCATTCTGAAAATGATGCTTGTAGGTCGCTATGCGCCATCGCCGACTGGGCTGATGCACTATGGCAATGCGATGGCGGCTTTAGCGTCGTGGCTTGATGTTCGAAGGGAGGGCGGAAGATGGTTGCTGAGAATAGAGGATCTTGACAGGGAGAGATGTCATCCTCAATATGTGGATAGCCTCATGGAGGATTTGAGATGGTTGGGTTTAGAGTGGGATAATCAGGGAAGTGAGGTTTTTCAGAGCGAACGAAGTGAACTATACAGGGATGCGTTAACGAAGCTTGACAGACAAGGGTTGATATACCGATGTTTCTGTACACGGGCGCAGATGGCGTCAATATCATCAGCACCACAAGGAGAGCAGAGATATGGAGTGCAGCCAGTTGTCAATCCCTGTAGAACTCTTACAAAAGAGGAAGCCGAGAGAAGATTGTTGAGAGGAGAGAGGGCATCTTGTCGTCTTATATTACCAGACGAGCCAGACTCATACTATGATTGCCGATATGGCCTTCAGAGTATAGGGTCGATGAGTAAGATGATACAAGGTGGGGATCCTATTTTACAGAGGAGTGATGGTATGTGGGCATACCAATTAGCAGTCTCAGTTGATGATATGGCAATGGGTGTCACATTAGTAACAAGAGGGATGGATCTTTTGGAGTCGGCGCATATTCAACGCTTTATAATAGGGCGATTGGGGGGCGAGCCTCCTCGATATTCGCACATACCATTGTACATGGGAGCTGATGGGGTTAGATTGGCAAAACGAAATGGAGGTAACGATAATCTCACTGTCTCGTATACAAGAAATGTGCGAGGTATCAAACCTGGAAACGTTCTGGCCCATTTGGCGGTCAAACTGGGTCTCTTGCCAGACACTGAGACATATATAACACTAAATGAATTATTAGATACAACACTCTGATATGGATAAAGAATATAAACTTATAGCCCTCGATCTCGACGGGACACTAACAGACGACGACAAAAAGTTGCCAAAGCGTAACTATGAGGTGCTTATCCGGGCTCAGAAAGAGCATGGGATGCGAGTTGTTCTTGCCTCTGGACGACCAACATATGGTATTCGCCTCTTAGCAGAACAATTAGGATTAGCACGTTATGGAGGGTTCATTATGGGCTATAACGGAGCGTTGTTGATTGACTGCGCATCAGAGCGTCGTATCGTTCAGGATGTGTTGCCACGTTCTGTTATGCCAGATTTGTGCAAGGCAGCAGAGGAGTATGGGCAGGCTCTTATCACCTATGACGAAGAGAATTGTACAATACTTACGACAGTATTAGGTAATAAGTGGATAGAGCATGAGGCTTGGCTCAATAATAATATGCCATTGCTGAAGGTTGACGACATGTCGAGTGAGGCACCGGCGGAGCTTCCAAAATGTCTTATGGTAGGAGAACCTGACGATATTGTGGCTATAGAGCCCATCATGCAAAAGCGTTTTCCTGAATTGTCTATATACAGAAGTTCACCTTTCTTTTTGGAGATTGTTCCAAGAGGTGTTGATAAGGCCCGGACACTAAAGCGTCTTTGTCATTTTATGCATCGTACGCCAAGCGATAGTCTTATTGCTATGGGAGATGGTTTTAATGATATATCTATGGTCGAACTCGCCGGATTTGGAGTGGCAATGGAGAATGGATGTGCCGAGATAAAGGCAGTAGCCGATTTTATAGCCCCTTCAAATGTCGATTGTGGTGTTGCCGCAGCGTTGGAGAAATTGGGTATATAAGTTTTTTAAATTTTGCAGAAATGAGAATCTTCATTGCTGGTGCTGGTGCAGTTGGAACACACCTTGCCAAACTCTTTGTCGAGAGCGACCATGAGGTTGTACTGATGGATGAAGACGAGGAGAAACTCTCTGCAATAGATTCTCATCTTGATTTGCTCACAGTTAAGGGTTGCATGACATCGATTGAGGAGCTTCGCCATGCTGATGTTCAGCGAAGTGACCTCTTTATTGCTGTTCCGCCATACCCAGACATGAGTATTCTTGCAGCGATATTGGCTAAAAAATTAGGAGCAAATACGACGATAGCAAGAGTAAATAATTCGGAGTATCTCACACCAGAGAATATTGAGTATTTCCATCAACTTGGTATTGATGAGTTGATATATCCTGAGCAATTGGGAGCGCATGAGGCTATCGAGAGTCTTAAGCGAGTCGGAGTGCGACAACTTTTTGAGAGTTCTGATGGAAAGGTTTTATTGGCTGTTATAAAGGTCAGAGACGGAGCCCCAATCGTAGGAATACCATTTGCACAATTATCGCAAGAAAAGAGAAAAAGATACAACATAGTTGCTATATACAGAGGTTATGAGACGATTATCCCACATGGGGCAGACCAACTGTTGCATGGCGACATAGTCTATTTTGTAACGACAGAGGACTCTCTCGAATTGTTATTGCAGGATGCAGGTAAGGGACACTATGATATTCAGAATATAATGATAGTCGGAGGGTCTCGTATCGGGCAGCTCATAGCAAAGCAGTTGGAAGAGTATTACAATGTAAAAATGATAGAACTGCGACGCGAGAAGTCAACACGCCTTGCGAATAAGCTGGAGAACACCCTTGTCATCAATGGAGATGGCAGAAATATGGAGTTGCTTAAGGATGAGGGAATACGTAAGATGCAGGCTTTTATTGCGGTGACAGACTCCCCAGAGGTTAATATTTTAGCATGTCAGTTAGCAAAGAAGATGGGGGTGCCCAAGACCGTAGCAGAGGTGGAGAATCTGGATTATATCCCATTGGCAGAAGAGATAGGTATAGGAACGCTGATTAATAAGAAACTTATAGCTGCAAGCTATATATATAGATATACCCTGCATGCGCATGTAGCATATGTCAAGTGTCTGACAAGTACCAAGGCAGAGATGCTGGAATTGGTGGCTCAGCCAGGATCCCGTATAACCAAAGCTCCTATTATGGATTTGTCATTGCCAAAGGAGATGAATGTGGGGGCTGTCGTAAGGGGTGAAGAGGTCTTTATTGCATCAGGACAGACACATGTGCAACCCTACGATAAAGTTGTTATATTTGTGATGCAGGAGTCTATACACAAGGTTGAAAAACTTTTCGCATGATTAAGACAATCTCAGTTATATTACTTTGTATAGGTGTACCACTGTTCGTTATGTGGTTGGGGTATGTATCCCGTTTTTTTAGGAAGGTTGGAGGAATTATTCTGACCTATATCATAGGATGTACGCTTGCCCTGACAGGTGTGATGCCAAGTGATCCAGAGGTTAAGAAGTTGCTCTCGGATATAGCGACTGTTGCTATCCCATTAGCGATACCATTGATGCTCTTCTCAAGCGATATAAAAGCATGGCGTAAGTTGACACCAGATTTCTCGAAGTCATTTCTTTGTGGGGTAATCGGATGTATGCTATCTGTTGCGATAGGGTTTTACATATATGGTCAGAATGAGCCAGAAACCTTTTCGAAAGTGGGCGGAATGTTGGTAGGTCTATATACGGGAGGTAATGCCAATTTTGCCAGTATCAAGCAGGCTTTAGGTTTGCCTGACACTACGTTTGTATTAGTCTCAGCATATGATATTTTGGCCTCAGCCTTATATGTTTGTTTTGTTATTTTAGCTGGCAAGCGTGTTTTCGGTTTGTTCATGCGTGATTTCCCATACGAAAAGAATCCAAGTGTGAGCAATGAAAAAGGAGAAATCCAGTCAGTAGCCTCACATGATGAAGAGTTGTTCTATGGGATATTCAAGCGCAATAATATGCGAAATCTATTCCGGACAATGTTCCTGACCTTTTTGATAATTGTCATATCTGGAGCCCTTGCATATTGGCTGACACAGTCTTTTGTTCCAAAAGATATGTTTTCAGCAATATTTATACTTGGGATATCCATTTTGTCTGTTGTTGCATCATTAAACAAGGAAGTCCGTGCGACACCAAGAACATTTGAAACGGGAACATTCTTTATTTTGGTTTTCAGCATGGCGGTATCAAGTCAGATGTCACCTGGTTCTCTTGATTCCTTAAGTGGAGATCTTTTCGCATTTACTATGTTTGTGACGGCAGGGTCCTTGCTTATACATATACTCCTGAGTACTATGTTCAGAGTGGATGTTGATACAACACTGACGACCTCTATTTCATTGATATGTTCACCACCATTTGTTCCTGTTATTTCGGGAGTTCTCCACAACAGAGCCGTTGTGGGTCCAGGGATAGCAGTAGGATTGATAGGTTATGCTGTCGGTACCTATCTGGGGATTATTATGGCTTGGATTTTAACGGTTATGAGTTGATATATGGGACTCATAGATAAGAGAGAAGGAGTTTTGGTTGCCATCAGTGGTGGAGCCGATAGCGTTGCGATGTTACATATGCTTTCGACGCATGGCTATTATTGTGTTGCTGCCCATTGCAATTTTCATCTTAGAGGGAGTGAGTCCGATTCGGATGAGGCCTTTGTTCGTCACTTTTGTGAGGAGTTGGGTGTACCTTTGCATGTGATACAATTCGACACGAAGAGATATGCAAAAGAGAAAAAACTTTCAATAGAGATGGCTGCAAGAGAACTGCGTTATTCGTGGTTTGAAAAGTTGCTTGACCAATTGTCATTACCAGTAGTTGCAGTTGCTCACCATTCTGACGACTCGGTGGAGACGTTCATGCTGAATCTCGTCAGAGGAACTGGAATAAGAGGGTTAGGAGGTATAAAGTCTCGACAAGGACGAATAGTCAGACCTCTATTGCCATTCTCTCGACAGGATATAGAGTTGTATTGCAGAGCGCATAAACTCAAGTATTGTACAGACTCGACAAATGCGTCGGACGCTTATGTTCGCAATAAAATACGTCACAACATAATCCCGGTATTTAAGTCTATCAACCCCTCGTTCCTTCATGCGATGAACAACAATATGTCACATCTGAGTCAGATATATAATATATTCACTGCTCAGGTCGAAGCATTCCGAAAGAAGGCAGTAGTAGAGATTGATGACCAAACACTTATCTCTATGCAGGAGTTGGAGAAGTTGCCTGAGCCAGAACCATATATATTTGAGTTGTTATCGCCATTGGGTTTTTCTTCTGATTCAATTCATAAGGTATCTCGAGCGATTTTAACGAAACATTGGGGGCGTCTGTGGTTCTCTTCTAACTATAGAGCGGTAGTAGATCGTTATAATCTTATAGTGCAGCCTCGATTGGAAGAACAGGGGACAGAAGTCTTTGATATTGAGGTGGGACAGGAAGAGATTTTTACTCCGATTCATCTGAAGTTGCGCTATAGGGATGTTGGAGCTGATTATGCCATTTCAAGAGATCCTATGGTTGCGCATTTCAATGCTGAAAAATTGGAATTTCCCCTGACTGTCCGTCATTGGCGACAAGGCGATACGTTCCGTCCTTTAGGAATGAAGGGTTTTAAGAAGCTCTCAGATTTCTTTGTGGATAACAAATGGAGCCGTGTTGATAAGGAGTCGGTATGGGTATTAATCTCTGGAGGAGAGATAGCCTGGATTATTGGACACCGGATTGATGATCGTTTTAAGATGACAGACAAAGCAAAACAAGCAATAGAAATCAAATATACAATAACTAAATCTACTCAAGATGAACAGTAAGACGCGTAACAGCCTTATATCTCTCATTGGGGCAAAGGGAGAACTCAGGAGTATCATTCAAAAGAATGCAAAAGCATGTTTTGATGAGTTGGAAGTTGTGTTGAATAATATTGTCTCAAACTACAACTCCAAGTTGAAAGACAGCAAGGCGCATTTGTCGGTTGAAAGACCATCAGAACGCATATACAAACTGATTGTAGATGATGATACATTGATTTTCTCGTTACAGTCTGGAGTGTGTGCTTTCGATAGGGAGCATGATGCATGGAAAACACAATATGTTGTTGAGAATAACGCTCGTGTTTATGTTGGAGTCATCAATGTATACGATTTCCTGACCGACACATTCAAGTATGAGCGAGAAGAGGATGCTGGTTATATGATAGCGCGTATTTTCGTTAATATGGATAATCACTTTTTCGTTGAGGGAAAGCGTCAAAGAGGAATGGGTGTAGCCAATTTTGGAACACTTGAGATGTCACGTGACAATATGTTGAAGATTGTAGAGACCGCAGTCAAATATGCAGTTGAGTTTGATGCACTGGTACCTCCGTATGAGCAGGTTATGCTTTCAGACTATGCTCATATGTATCTTGAGATAGAGAAGAGTAAGACGTGTTCAAGTAAGCGTCTTGGGTTTCAGTTTAGGGCTGACGATGTCAAATAGTTAAGAGTCAGTTATGGATATAGTAGAAAGATTTCTCAGTTATGTCAGATATGACACGCAAAGTGATGAGACAACGTCGCTGACACCGTCTACCCCTTCACAGATGGTCTTTGCAAAAATGTTGGAAGCCGAATTGCTGGCCTTAGGGTTGGAGGATGTCTCTGTATCGGAGTATGGATATGTTACGGCTACATTGCCTGCAAATAACGGAAAAGATAAGCCTGTGGTAGGTTTCATAGCTCATATGGATACATCTCCTGATTTCTCAGGCAAGAATGTCAATCCCCGTATTGTTAAGAGCTATGATGGTTCGGATATAATACTAAATGATGAACTGAATATAGTTATGAAGGTTGCAGATTTCGGGGAATTAAGGGATTATATAGGACAAGATATTATAGTGACAGATGGTACAACGTTGCTTGGAGCCGATGATAAGGCGGGCGTAGCCTCAATCGTGGGAGCTATGCAATATTTGATTGAACATCCTGAGGTCCAACATGGAAAGATTCGTGTTTGTTTCACTCCTGACGAAGAGATTGGGGAGGGCGCAGATCATTTTGATGTTCAGGCATTCGGAGCTGATTTCGCCTATACAATGGACGGAGGTGCAGTTGGTGAACTTGAATACGAAACATTCAATGCGGCAGAGGCAACAGTTGTGTTTAACGGCCGGAATGTTCACCCAGGCTACGCCCAGCATAAGATGAAAAACTCGATGCGTATAGCATCATCATTTATAGCTATGTTGCCCCGTCATGAGACTCCCGAACATACATGTGACTATGAAGGATTCTATCATCTGACATCAGTAGAGGGAAATGTCGAGCGAACAGTGCTTCATTATATAATAAGGGATTTCAAGCGAGAGCGTTTCGAGGATAGAAAAATTGAGATGCAGCATCTCGTAAATAAGATTAATGCCGAATATGGAGAGTGTACTGCAGAGATAGAGATGAGAGATCAGTACTATAATATGCGGGAGAAGATTGAGCCAGTAATGCATATCGTTGATATCGCTAAGCAAGCAATGATAAATAAGGGCATAGAGCCACGGATTCAACCTGTAAGAGGAGGAACAGATGGTTCGAGACTATCGTTCATGGGATTGCCTACACCAAATATTTTTGCTGGTGGACTCAACTTTCATGGCAAGTATGAGTTTCTGCCTATTCCAAGCCTTAAAAAGGCTCAGGAGATAGTCGTTGAAATATCCAAATTAGTATCTGAAATCAATTAAGGTAGTGCTTAATATCTATAAGGCCTCAGCAGGAGCGGGTAAGACATATACTCTTGCGCGTATATTCATAGATCTCATTATTGATGATTTTATGAATTACAGACATATATTGGCTGTGACATTTACGAATAAGGTAGCAGCCGAGATGAAGTCGCGTATCGTCGAGGATCTGTTTCTTATATCCAGGGATGTCGCACTTGAAGCTTCGGATCTGAAAAGAGAACAAGAGTCTCTGATAAAAGCTCAGATTGATTTAAGGGTTAAGGAGCAGAAGGTTGCATATAGTGCAGACGAGATAAAATCGCGCTGTCATAAGGCCCTTGTACTTATACTTAACGACTACTCACATTTCAGTATCTACACGATAGATAAGTTTGTTCAGAAGATAATACGTTCTTTCGCCTTTGAATCAAAATTGCCTGCTAATTATAGTGTTTCTGTTGATACCCAGCAAGTCGAGGATGATGCTGTTGATTTGTTGATGCTTGATTTAGAAAAGGAGGAGAACCAACAATTCAAGAAGTGGCTTATTGAGTTTATGGAGAATAAGATTGAGGACGATAAAGGATGGAATGTTGAGCACTCATTACGTTCAGTTGCCCGAGAACTCTTCAAGCGTTCCTCGAAGAGTTTTGGCAATGTCGACAAAAAAGAGTTGTTGGAGTATCGAAAACAAAATAATGAACTGAAAGATAAGGCTATTCGCAAGGTCGCCTCCCTAATTGATGCTTTTTTGCTAAAGGCGCAGAATGCTTCAGGTCATATATTAATAGGTGGAGCAAAGTATAATCCAATCCCCAAATTGACAGCACGTTTCAAGAACGATGCGTACACAACGTTGAAGGATAATTTTGAAAAAAAAATATTAACCCCAGAAACGTGGAAGAAGTGCGTAGACAAGGGGTCGTTGTATGATGATGATTCAGATGAGGGAAGAGAACTATTTGAAGAGTTGACAAGAATAAATGATGTCATTGAGGAAGTAAAGATTGAAATAAAAACCATAATAATTTTAGACAATGAGTTTTACACACAGGGTATATATAATGAGGTTGATGCTGGATTAAAGGAGGTGCAACGACGGGAGAATACTCATTTGGTATCCGACGCATTAGGGTTGTTGACAGAGCTCATCAATGGTGCACCTATCCCATTCATATATGAGAAGGCTGGTACTCATTTCAACAATATTATGATTGATGAGTTTCAAGATACCTCGTATGCACAATGGAATAACTTCAGGCCTCTGCTGAGCAATAGCGTAGATGCTGGAAATTCATCTCTTGTTGTGGGCGATGTCAAGCAGGCTATATACAGGTGGCGAGAGTCAGATTGGCAACTGCTGAATACCAAAATATATGAGGATGAGAATCTGAGAGGCTCTATTGCTCAGGAAAACCCGTTGCTCCTTGATACTAATTGGCGTAGCTGGAAGAGGATTATAGATTTCAATAATGCGCTTTTTAAGGTTATAGCACCTATTTGCAAACTCAATTTTGCAAATTACGATAAGGCTAAGAATCTTAGTATTGATATGATATGTAAGATTTTTGAGGATGTCGAACAAAAGGTGTCGCCAAAGAATAGTAATAAAGAGGGCTTTGTAAGGGTTAGTTTCTTCCAACATGACCCATTGTCGGGAAAAGGCTTGAAGAGTACTGATCCCATCTATAAAGAATTGAAAGATAAGTACAAAAGTTATGTCCTCGACAAAAGGGCTGAGCAGATAGTTGGTATTATTCGGGATAATATTGAAAAACGCGGTTTGAAGTATAGTGACTTCTGCGTGTTAGTCCGGAAGAATAATGAGGCTGAAAAGGTGATAGATATATTGACGAATTGCGATAATCCTATTCCAGTAATATCTAATCAGTCTCTTTTTGTGTGCAATTCTCCTGTCATTAAGTTGCTCATGTCGTATCTCAAAGTGGTAGCTGATGGCAGTGATGAGCCCTCTCTGGCACATATCATATCGACCAGGATTGACAATGACTTGACTCAATTGCCGTTGGCATGGAATCAAGAGATTCGTGATGAGGTTATGCAAGAGATTGTCGAGCTCCGGGGATTGGGTTTCGTTGAGATGGTGAATGCTGTCATATCGCGGATGCCTGAAGCGATGGTAAGCAGTCAGTTCGTCTATGTTGAGGCTTTCTTGGATCGCGTTCGGAAATTCGCGGGCAGCAAGAATCCTTCATTAGCGGATTTTATCAAGTATGTAGATAGTCATGCGACATCGAGTGAATTTGTTATACAGGCGCCAGAAGATCAGAATGCAGTTCAGATTACTACAATACATAAGAGCAAGGGCTTGGAGTATCCTATAGTGCTTATTCCGTATGTAGATTGGGAAATGGTGGAAGAAGATTCACTATTAAAAACGAACAGAATATGGACCTCCAAGTCGGAGGATGTCGACAGGTATACGCCTCTTGGTTCGGTACAAGTTCCATTCAAGGCGAATCTTATTGATTCATATATGTCGGATGACTATTACAATGAGTATATTCTTTCGTTAGCTGATAACCTCAATCTTCTGTATGTGGCCTTTACAAGAGCTAAGCAAGGTTTGTATGTGTGGTGTAATATAGGCGAGAAGAGTGATGAGAAATCCATCTCTCATTTGTTGTATAACGCTATATTTAACGCTGATGCATCTGTCGAAGGGGTTGAGTCTCTCAGAAAATTAGGTAAAAATAGTGTTGAAGAGTCAAAAGTAGAGTCTGAAGGAGTAGATTTAAGAGTGTCAGTGACGAGTTTTTCCGTAGGCGATGTGTCGTCATTTGCGCATAACGCAGGTCGTCGTTCAGCGAAAGATACTTATGAGATGAAAGATTACCCAGTTGTGGCAAAGCATATTCCGTTGCATAAAGAGTCGAAGTACGAGGACGAGAATGAGTCGGCTATACGAGGTATGATTAACCACGCTATCATGCAGAAGATTGTTACCCTCGACGATATAGAAGATGCTGTTACTACCTCTGTGTTGAACGGAGAGTTAACCTTTGAAAAAGGAGAGAAGATGAAAGAAGATATTAAAACGTATATCACATCATCAATTTTGAGGAGTAGCTGGTTCTCTAAGTCCAACAGAGTCGTGAATGAGGCCATAATATGGGACAAAGAGGGCTCTGCCAAGCGTCCTGACCGAGTTGTTATAGACCAGGATGGATGCGTAACCATAGTAGACTATAAGTTTGGAGAGGAAAACTTTGATAAGCACAGCAGACAAGTTGCGGAATATATGCGTCTGATGCGAGAAGTTGGCTATGAGAATGTCAAAGGCTATGTATGGTATTTTAATGATTCAGTGGAAAGAGAGGTAATGTTGGCGTAGTATGTCGTTTATGTCGTGTCGCGCTGGGTGTGGCGCATGTTGTATTGCACCGAGTATATCGTCCCCGATTCCAGGAATGCCACAAGGAAAGCCAGCTGGGGTCAGATGTATACATCTGACGGATGATAATCTGTGCGATATATTTGATAGTCTGGAACGTCCAAAAGTCTGTGGGGGCTTTCAAGCAGAAGACCTGTTTTGTGGAGAATGTCGGGAGGACGCTCTGAGGATACTGAGTGAATTAGAACGTTGACGTTCTGTCCTCAGAAACGACAGGGGTGCATTCGGCAGGAGAGGAGGGCTTTGAGTTATCGGAGTTTTCAGAATCCTCTGAGTCTTCTGAGTCTTCAGAGCACTTGTTTTTTCAGAGCCTCAAGGGTGTTCGAAGTTGGGAAACCTTTGAGAGAGATATCATCTGTCAATCGAAAATGCCTTTCATGGTTTCAAAAACCTTCTTGAAAGGGTTGATTATTTCGGAAATAGAGAGTGTGTCAGAGGCAGAAATAGACTCGAGAGAATAGCCTTTGGCTATAGTTGCGCGAATAGCTTCAGAATGTAGTTCATCCTCATTTTTCATTGATTCGAGAAAAGTAGGGTAGTTCATAGCGATTAGCATTTCTTCATCATCGGGAAGAGGAAATGAGCCTTCGAGATATTTTTCGGACAGCTTACTTCCCTTGATGCGAGTCAGGAAACGACCAACAATTGGGAGAGCCATGTAGGCACCTTGTCCGCGGTATGATGACTTGAATCGTATGGCGGGATGATCTGCTCCCATCCAAGCACCAACAGCTATGTGAGGTGTGATGCCTAAGAACCATCCGTCAGCTCCGTTCTGAGTTGTTCCTGTTTTTCCTGCCAAAGGCGTTTGAAGTCCATACACTTTGCGTAGGCTACGGCCTGTTCCACTATCCACTACGGCAGTCATCATATCCTGTACCATAGTTGCCGTATTGAAAGTGAGCGTTTCATATCCAGTTAGGTCTTCATTCGCTTTGTAAAGGATTTTTCCATCTCGCGAGTCGATTCGTAGCAGTGAAGTGAGTTCATGAGATATGCCACCAGTTGCAAAGGGAACGTAAGCATGTACCATCTCATACAGGGATATTTCAGCTGTACCGAGCGCAATACTTGCTACGTTAGGTATGTTGTCAATGCCCAACTTCCGGGCTGTCGAAACAACGTTGCCTGGCCCAATCTCGTTAATTAACCAGGCAGAGACAGTGTTAAGGCTCTTACAAAGAGCTCCTTTTAAAGAGTAGAAGCCTCCATATTTGCCATCAGAATTGCCAGGGTTCCAGTTGTCGTGCTGAGGGTAAGAACGACGGATGTTCTCTACGTATGTTGTTGCTTCTATTCCATTTTCAAGGGCAGAGGCGTATACAATAGGCTTGAATGTAGAGCCAACTTGTCGGCGCATGACGACATGGTCAATCTGCGATATGTCGTGGTCGCCATCCCCGACCCAAGCCAAGATATGACCATTGTCAACGTCTACAGCAAGAAAGCCAGCACTCAGACGAGTTACTGCAGTTCTTACAGAGTCTGCTGGTGACATGTCAATGAGCTCGGTATCTCCTTTAAGATTTTTAATCACCATCTTAATTGGCCGATTCATATTCGCTTCAATGCTATCTGGATTCCACCCCTCGTTTAAAAGTGTTTTATAGCGATGAGAGTTGAAGAATGCATTGCGATATATGTCAGATTGATCTCCCCAGGGTTCTTTCCCCTCCCATTCTTTATTGAAAGCTGCCTGAGCGTCAGACAGATGAGCTCTGAGAGCATCTTCTGCATAGGTTTGGAGATTAATGTCGAGAGAGGCGTATATCTTTAAACCATCTTTATATATGTTGTATGTACCCTCCCCATAAGTGTCGTTAAGTATTCTTTGGGCAGTTCTTGCCATGATATCGCGGAAGTATCCGGCGGTTCCCTCATCTCTATCGTGTGTGTTGTATTTCAGAGTAATCTCCTTAGCCTTGTATTTCTCCATTTGGATGGAATCAATATAGTTGGCTTTATACATTCTGTCGAGCACGATATTCCTTCTTTCAAGAGATTTTTCAGGGTTAAGACGTGGATTGTATGTGGAATTTGCGGCAAGCATGCCAACGAGAAGAGCTGCTTCATGAACATCGAGGCTTTTGGCACCTTTGGAGAAAAATCGTTCTGAAGCAGCTTCAATTCCGTAGACATTCTCTCCGAATGGGACAGTGTTAAGGTAGAGAAGAAGTATTTGTGATTTTGAGTATGCTTTTTCCAAACGCTTAGCAATGATAATTTCTTTAATCTTTGCTACTGGGTAGGTTAAAGGTCCTAAAGCCCGTCGTTCAAAAAGATTTTTAGCCAGTTGCTGCGAAATGGTACTTCCCCCGCCCTGACTTAAATCGAACATTAATATTGTTTTAAAAAGGACTCTGCCTACACTCTTAGCGTCGACACCTGAGTGCTCATAGAATCGGCTATCTTCAGTAGCAATAAGGGCAGAGTAGACATGCTTGGAGATTTCTGCGCTATCAACGCTGATTCTGTTATGTCTATAGTATCGTGTTATAAGTTTCCCCTTATAGTCGTATAGTTCAGAAGCTTCAGCATTTTTTATTGAAAGGAGTTCCTTCTCGTTCGGTATGTGCCCGAATAGTCCGCAATATATTAAAGTAATCAGAAGTAATAATAAGCATATTATGGTGACCAATGATTTGACCGCGAGCATAATCCATTGGCGTTTCGTGCGCGTCTCGCACCATAAGATAAAGGCAGCTACTTTTTCAGAAAGCCACTCTTCACATTGATTAAAAAGATTGATAATGCAATCGACATTAATCTTGTTGCTCATCTTCTTCGCTATTTGGTATTACAATAAGATGTGTCCATTCATCAAGCACGAGAGTTTTGAGAGTCTCTAAATTAATGTCAGGGATATATACATAGTCTATTTTATTGTTGTTGCATGTAATCTGACTTATTTTAGGAGATGCTGATAGGTTCAGAGATGTCAGATTATTGTCTGAGCAATCGATGTATTCCAATTTCTTGCAACGCGACAGGTTTAACTCCGATATGGAGCAACGGGCAACATTGAGAACCTCAAGTTTGTTAGGTTCATACTCGTTTATGTCACCAATAGTTAATGTCTTCAAGTTAGAGCAAGCGTGACAATCGAGAACCTTGAGTTGATTTAGCTGGCTTACGTCCAAAGAACTGATTATACTTTGCGAAATATCGAGTTCTTTTAATTCGGAGAACTGTGATAAGTCGAGATATGAAATGTTGACAGCTGAGATTTTAAGATATGTAAGTCTGCCGAAGAGTTCCAGACCTCGAAGAGATACGGGCTTACTATAAGTTGATAATTCAGAAATGTCGAGACCAACAATATCTTCAATCTCAAGACCTTCCACCATGCCATCGTTGTTCTTGTCGAATCGCTTATTGAGTAGGGCCTGGAATGCTGCATCTTCAACTTCGATGATGGTGTTGACGCGAACTCTCTTGTGAGCTGTGAAGCCTCCTAACTGAGCTGTAACCTCTGTCGTGCCATAATATTTTGCAACTAAGTGACCATGTTGGTCTATGGAAGCAATAGTTGTATCTCCGATACTCCACACGACAGGTGTTTTGGGAATGTTCTTAGAGGCTCCATCTGGGTAATATCTAACTTCGAAGTATACCTCGTCGCCTATTAACAATTCTGTCTCTTCCCATGCTATATAGATATCAAGAAGTGGTTTATTGTAATCTTTGTCGCATGATGCAAAGATTAGAAGAACCATCGATAGTATTAAAAGAGTGCGGCATGCTGTCATCATAAATTATGTTTATCCCATTCGACTCTCGTAATCTTCATAGGAAAAGTGTCTCAGAACTTTTAGTTGTTCTTCTGCCTGTTGGTCGAAAAGAATAATGTCGGGATGTGATAGACCGTTGAACATTGTTGTTTTGACCGTTGTATAGTGAATCATATCTTCCAAAATGATACGTTCACCAATCTGTAGTTCGTGGTTGAACCAATAAGAGCCAACGAAATCGCCTGAAA
The DNA here is from genome assembly GCA_021443545.1 of Marinilabiliaceae bacterium. Taxonomy (GTDB): domain Bacteria; phylum Bacteroidota; class Bacteroidia; order Bacteroidales; family Marinilabiliaceae; genus W3P20-009. Next base: position 59,128 of record JABUTU010000082.1, read on the forward strand.
GACATGAGTTGCCTCCCATTCGGTAGCAGTGACTATGCTCAGGCGACTCTTCTGTCATTGCACCTCTAATTGCTGGCTGATACGGCATCTCCAAACAGTCGGGCATGTGAGCGGCAAACGATACGTTGAGGATAGCCGTTTTTATATTTGCATTGTTCACGATATCAACGATGTCAGCAACTAAAGGTCCTGTTTGCCAGGCAAAGGCACTGCCAGGTTCAAGTATGACCTGTAGACCCCACTTTTTAGCGAAATTCTGTAAAAGACTTACCAATTTGTTGATGTCATAACCTTTTTTAGTCATGAGATGACCGCCACCCATATTGACCCATTTGACCTGGCCGAGCCAATTCTCGTAGCGTGATTCTACGACAGAAATGAGATTCTCGAGGTCGTCAGCCGAAGATTCGCATAGAGCATGAAAGTGTATTCCTTCGATTTCGTCGGGTAATGTTCGGGGAAGCAAGTCAGCCGTAACGCCGAGACGGGAGCCAGGACAACATGGGTTGTAGAGGTCGGTGTCGACAGGGGAGAACATAGGATTGATACGGATACCCATTGATATCTTATGGTCTGCAGTGAGTACTCTGGTTCTAAAATGTTCGTACTGTGATAAACTATTGAATGTAATGTGCGAACAATTCTGCAGATATATGTCAAAGTCCTTATCAGTATATGCGGGAGAGAAAGCATGAGACCGGCCACCGAGATGCTTCTTGGCTAAGATTACTTCATTCGGTGATGATACGGTAGCTTCTGAAAACAAAGGGCGCATAATGTCGAACGCAGACCACAGCGAGAAAGCCTTAAAGGCAACCAAAATTTTAGCACCAGATGCACGCCGCACGGTGTCGATTAATTCAAGATTTTTTCTCATCAAGCTGGCGTTGAGAACGTAGGCCGGAGACTCAACTGCATCTAATGCAGAACTCTCATCGTTGAAACGCATATTGGTCATTTTCCTTCAAAATCTTGATTGCAAACTTACATAAAAAAACAGTAACTTCGCCACCCAAAATTAAATTCTTATGGTTGCAATTGATAGTAATTATTCTGTTTATCCAGAGACAAGAGGTTTGATATTTGACCTCGATGGAACATTGTTGGATAGCATGCCATTGCATTGGTTGGCATGGCAGACATCCTTCCGTCGGTATGGAATTGAATTAGAGCACAAGGAGTTTATGTGTTATGCGGGAAAGCCGATTGAGAAGATTGCTGAGATATTTATCAAACAGTATTCGTTGGAGGGTGTGACAAATGTTTCGGATATAATAGCGGAGAAAGAGAGGGTTGTGTGGGAGAATCTGGACAAGGTTGAACCAATAGTTCCTGTAGTTGAAGTTGCCAAGAGATGCTTTGGCTCTATTCCTATGTCAGTTGGTACTGGTAGCGATCGTAAGAGAGCTATTCATATGCTTGAGGTAGCAGGGTTGCTTGATATGTTTCCTATTGTTGTGAGTTCTGAAGATGTCGAGAATCATAAGCCCGCGCCCGATACATTCCTGCGTTGTGCTGAGTTGATGGGAGTGTCGCCCTCGTCATGTCAGGTTTTCGAAGATGCTATTTCGGGAATAAATGCTGCAAAGAGTGCGGGCATGATGTGGACTTTGGTAGGGGTACAAAAATAACAACAAGATGCGTTGACTATTAACGCATCTTGTTGTTATTCTTTTTTCTGTAGATTTATACGAGTCCTGAAAAACCAATAAAAGCCATTGCCATAATACCTGCAGTTATAAGAGCTATTGGCATTCCTTGCATTGGCTTCGGAACATCCATTAATTCAAGATGTTCGCGCAGTCCTGCGAACAGAATAAGGGCGAGCGCAAAGCCAATCGCCGTTGCAATTGAGTAGATGACACCAGACAGGAGCCCAATCTCCACACCCTGAGCGTTGTATGTTCCATTGCCAACCATTATTGCTACACCCAATATACAGCAGTTGGTTGTAATAAGAGGAAGGAATACTCCAAGAGCTTGGTAGAGAGATGGAGACACCTTCTTCAGAATTATCTCAACCATCTGAACAAGTGCTGCGATGACGAGAATGAAGGCTATGGTCTGGAGATATCCGAGTTCAAAAGGGTCAAGAATAAATTTTTGAATTATGTAGGTGACAATGGTGGCTAAAGTCATTACGAATGTAACGGCAGCACCCATGCCTGCAGCAGTGGAAATCTTCTTGCTGACCCCAAGGAAAGGACATATTCCGAGGAATTGAGACAGTACAACGTTGTTGACGAAGATTGCCGATATGATTATTAATATATATCCCATGATTCTTTGCTTTTAACGTTTACTTCTTTATTTTATTGATGATAGCAATGAGATATCCCAATGCAAGGAAGGCACCAGGAGCCAAAACGAATGCCAAACATCCATATTCATCGCTCCATAACTGACAGTCAAAAATCTTTCCACTGCCAAGAATCTCGCGTACAGCTCCTAAAAGTGTTAAAGCGAATGTAAAACCAAGTCCCATTCCCAAACCATCGAATAACGAGTCGGACGGAGTATTCTTTGCTGCAAAGGCTTCGGCACGTCCGAGAACGATACAGTTTACAACAATCAGAGGGATGAATAGACCTAACGACTCGTAGAGTGAAGGGACGTATGCCTGAAGTAACATTTGAAGCACAGTAACGAATGTTGCTATGATAACTATGAAACTTGGAATACGAACCATGTCGGGTATAAAACGCTTGAGGGACGAGATAACAACATTTGAACATAGCAGAACGAAAGCTGTAGCCAATCCCATGCCCAAGCCGTTGATAGCAGAGGTTGTTGTGCCAAGAGTAGGACACATTCCGAGCAGTAATACGAAGGTTGGATTCTCCTTCACAATGCCGTTCATCAATATTTTCAGTTTACTCATGATGATGTTTTGCAAATTCGTTAGTACTAATGTTTAGATGTCGCCCCAGTGTTTGCATCCTTGCTATCAAAGAGGGCATTGTATTCAAGGTTTATAGCTTTGAGGAAGGCACGACTTGTGATTGTAGAAGCTGTTATGGCCTCAACCTCACCACCATCTTTCTTGACAGTCATGTTATTTTTGCCAGGGTTCATACCTATCACATTGCCTTTTCCTTCTTTCTGAAACCAAGTAGGTACATTTGCCCCCAATCCAGGAGTCTCAGATTGATTGAGAATCTCATACCCTTGAACATTCCCGTCGTTATCGAATCCTACCATAACCGTGAGGTCAGGAGAGAATCCTTGAACAGATGTCTTTACGGCTGCTCCAATTTTAGTGCCTTCAGCGTTTGTCACGTTGTAGATTGAAAACAGCTGATCTTCAACTTTCTTATCCTCTTTTGTGACATTGATTTGCTCGGCATCGCTGACACACAAGACTTTCTTGATGCCATTATCTTCTTTCTGTTTTGCCTGAAGAGCTATTGGCTCACTTGTCAAGTTGTTCATGACTGCGAGGAGTCCTGCAGCCACTAAGGATACACTGGTCAATACTATTACCATGTTTCCTAATGTAGATTCCAACTTTTTCATTTTACTTAGCCCCAAAACGTTTAGGTTGTGTGTACTTGTTTATCAAAGGTGTCACTATATTCATTATGAGTATAGCGAAAGACATGCCTTCTGGGTAAGAACCGAACATACGGATTAGCATCGTCAGCAGTCCTATACCGCATCCGTAAATCAACATGCCCTCATGAGTCATAGGAGATGTGACGTAGTCAGTTGCCATGAAGATGGCTCCGAGAAGAGCGCCTCCTGTGAGGATATGGAACAGAGGACTTGCATATTGTACGTCGCCTATACCATAATAGAAGAAGCTCGCGAATATTGCCATCGTTGCAATGACTGAGACAGGGATGTGCCATGTGATGACACGCATTGAAAGCATTATTACAAACCCGATTAGGAGAGCTATCGCTGAAACTTCTCCAAGAGAGCCTCCTACAGCTCCCATTAGAAGGTCGTTGGACGAAGGTAGAGCGTCAAGTTGTCCTGCTTTGAGAAGTCCAAGAGGGGTTGCTCCTGTTGCTCCATCTGCAGCTTGGGGAATAGGCCATGATGTCATTTGCGCTGGGAATGACACAAGCAGGAATACACGACCAGCAATAGCAGGATTGACAATGTTCTGTCCCAAACCACCAAAGGTCATTTTGCATACACCGATTGCGAAAAGTGCACCGATGATAACAATCCAAAGAGGAAGGTTCGAAGGAAGGTTGAATGATAGAATCAAACCTGTGACAGCGGCTGAGCCATCCGAAATAGTCGGTGTTGTTTTAAAAAGAAATTTTTGTATGAGGTATTCGAAGACAACGCAAGATAGCACGCTGGTCAAGATTACCCACAAGGCACTAAGTCCGAAAAACCAGAGAGAGGCAGCCAAGGCCGGTGCCAAGGCAATCAAAACTCCGTACATGTTACGCTTCACACTGTCGTGACCATGGACATGAGGAGAAGGCGCTATGGTAAGTTTATCCATTGTTATATCAATTATCAATTATCAAAATTATTTACTTCTTTGCATCTGCTGCGCATTTAGCCTCTGCAGCCTTAGCACGAAGGATGGCTCCTACTTTGTTTTTGCCAAGTCGGATGTAATCAAGCAACGGACGGTTTGATGGACATGTGAAGTTGCATGAACCGCATTCGATGCAATCCATTATTCGATGCTCCTGAGCCTCATCCCACATACTCTTGCCAGAAAGTTTAGAGATGAGATATGGCTCCAGCCCCATAGGACAAACTCCTACACATTTGGCACAGCGGATGCAGTTGGCAACTTCAGGACGTTGGCTTTCTTTCTTGTTCATGACAAGTATGCCACTTGTCCCTTTGGTGACGGGAACATCCAAATGAGTAAATGCTCGTCCCATCATAGGACCTCCGCCAATCACCTTGCCGCAGTCCTCGGGAATTCCGCCTGCATAATTGATAGCCTCTTTAACAGAGGTGCCAACGCGAACCAAAAGATTAGATGGCTTCTGAAGCGGTTTTCCTGTGACACAAACAATGCGCTCAATGAGCGGTTTGTTCTTCTGAATGGCTTCATAAACAGCATATGCAGTTCCTACATTTTGAACAACCGCACCAACATCAATCGGAAGTTTGCCACTTGGAATCTGTCGTCCAGTGCAAGCATCTATAAGTTGTTTTTCGCCTCCCTGTGGATACTTTAATTTAAGTGGTTGAACTGTGATTCCTGCGTATTTAGATGAGAGTTCTGTAAGATGCTTTATAGCATCGGGTTTGTTGTTCTCTATTCCAATTATCGCTTTGTCAACGCTAAGAGCGGTCATAAGTATCTTGATTCCTATCATGACCTCTTCTCCGTGCTCAAGCATAAGACGATGGTCGCTTGTTAAGTATGGCTCACACTCGACACCGTTTATAATCAGGAACTCGCATTTTTTTCCAGGAGGGACAGAGAGTTTTACGTGAGTAGGGAATGTCGCACCACCCATACCTACAAGACCCATCTCACCGATTTTGGAAATGATGTCAGATGGTGACAGCTTTATATCATTAACTATGTCGGAAGTGCGATTTATGCTATCGTCCCATTCGTCGCCTTCAACAGCTATGACAATAGCACTCTTTTTGTACCCGTTCCCATCAATGAAATCCTCTATTTTCGTTACTTTCCCTGAAACGGAAGAGTGAACATTGGCTGAAACGAAGCCGTCTGCTTTAGCTATTAATTGTCCAACTTTTACGACATCACCGACAGCAACGATGGGTTGTGCTGGTTTCCCGATATGCTGAGCGAGAGGTATTTTAACCTCCGATGGAATAGGCATAACCTCAATGCTGCTCGCTGCAGAGATTTTATTCTCTTCAGGATGGATGCCTCCTATTTTGAATGTTTTCAACATGTGATTGCGTTTTTCGTTTCTGTATTCTTTTACTCAGACTTTTGCGATTCAGCAACAGACTTGGCAGAGGAAGCATCCGACTTCTCTGCTACGGAGGTAGCTGGTCGTGGAGGAAAATTAACCTCATGAATGGCATGTGTCGGACATACGGCAGAACACTTGCGGCATAGCTTACACTTGTTGTAGTCGATGTAAGCTACATTGTTTTCAATTGTTATCGCTTCGAATGAGCATTCCTTGGCGCATTTTCCGCAGCCAATACATGCCGACTTGCAGGCCTTCATAGCAGTAGCTCCCTTGTCCTTATTGACGCAAGATACAAAGAGACGTCTGCCTTTTGGTCCTTTATTGCGAATCTCAATAATACCCTTTGGACATGCCTTAGCGCAAGCACCGCATCCTACACATTTTTCTTCTACTACCTCTACAAGTCCAGTCTCTTTATTGACGTGGATTGCATCAAATTTGCATACGTTGACGCAATCGCCAAAACCGAGACATCCATATGAACATCCTGTATCACCAGAAAAGTGAGAAGCTGCAATTGCGCACGACGATGCTCCGTCGTAGGTGAGCGTTTTTGGTCTTACCGCACATGTTCCATTGCAGCGTACAACAGCAATTTTAGGAGATGATGCGGTGACCTCCTTACCAAGAATCTTTGCAATCTGGCATTTAACAGCATCGCTGCTTCCAGGACATCCGATGTTCGACAAGTCGTCAGCCTTAGTCATGGCCTCTGCCAGACTATGACATCCTGGGAAACCACAGCCTCCACAGTTCGCGCCTGGAAGAAGGGCTTCGACTTCTGCAATTCTCGGGTCTTCGTAGACTTTAAACTTCTGTGAAACGAAGTAGAGGATTACTGCCAATGCACAACCTAATATTGCAAGGATTGCGATTGTTATTAAAACAGAATTCATTAGTTTTTTTGGTTATTATGTTTTTGGTATTTAAATGCAAATGTTTTAGAGAAGCGTTTCCTAAAGAAGTATAATATAACGAAGTACGGAACAAGAGATGATAACGCCAGCAACCCTGCTTTGGCGTCGTCAAATGAGAATTCTTTGCAGATAATCAGGATAGTCAGTAAAAGAAAAACGGGAACTACGTATGCCAATGTAACGGCTGTAATTCCCCATATTTCTCTGCCTATGACTGTAATAGTCTCGCCAACGGATATAGGAAAACTTAAATCCGTTTTAACCTCAACTATTCTGCGCGACTCGTCAGATGCGTTACACATACTGCGAGCATGACAGCCAACACAAGCTGATTGTACTAATATCTCAACTTGTGCTATGTCGCCATTTATTTGACGTACGATTGCTTCGTGTTCAATATTTCCGCTTCTCATTCTGAGTAAAAATGAAAGGCTATTTCACTCTTCTGCACTTCAAAAGTATAACTATCTATTGAAATCCAAAGCCTCTTTTGATTATTTGAAATAGGTTTAAATAACCAAGAGGAGTCTCATTATAAGTAATAATGATTTAAAAACAGGTAGTATGTTGTATATACAATATTTATATTTGTGTATTGGGATGGCAAAAAAGTTGTGCAAACGTTTGTCTTGTAATGTAGAATTGACAAATGAGGACTATTTTTTTATTTCCACTTTGCGTTTTTTTCTCTTTTTTGTAACGTCGGATTAGCAATTGTGGCATTTTGTCATTTAGGTCTTCTTTTTGATATGGTTTGATATTTTGAGATCGAGCTATTTCATTCTGGCTACAACAACTCCAGTCATTTTTTTATGAGTTTGTAGATAGTCATGCAATAATTGTTCTTCTTCAACAACCTTTTTATGTAACGACGAGGCATTGAGAAGGTGTAGCCCGTCTTCGCGCCAAATTGCTATGCCGATATGTTGTGTGTCAAGGCCTTCAATATCTGTGGTTAAAGCGAGTATATCGCCATCGTGGATAATATCACGTAGTTCCTTACCACTGTCTATTCTTTCCTTTGGTATATAATCATAGCGTAATTTGCTTACGCTTGTCTCCATACTGATTATATTGGGTAGCCATTCTTTGTGAGCTGATAGCATTCTATATGAATCAATGTGTTTGCTCATATAATTCAGACTTTTTGTAGGTAGTTTTATGAAATACTCGCCTTTTGTAGTAATCGTTGATACGATGTCGCTGTTCTCATTAATCCATCCCAGAAAGTAGTGGTTGCGCGATGTGTAGTGGATGTTTCCATTAGCATATCGTATCTGTTGTAAGTATTTTGTGTAGTCTGAGAATCCCCATTGGTTGTGCTTAGCGCATAGCGAGAGTGCGGTGACGGTCTCTACGAATGTCGTGCAGTCGAGCTGTGTTGTGTTGACAACCAATTGTTCGATGTCGTTAATCTCAAGAGTGTGTCCAACATAATGTATATTCAGAAACTTGCGACCAAAATAGATCATCCAGTTGGTGTCGCTTTTTAGCTTTTTGGCTTCAGAAAGTAGAGATGTGATTCTTTCTATATCATTTGTATTGTATTCTTTTTTAATGACCTTGCTTACACTCTTTAGACCTTTACCTGAGACATTTACAGTTGCTCCCTGTTTTGTTCTGATTATAGCCTGTGCCATTCCGTTCCATGTCATGCGTTTTTTTGCTATGTATGGTGATTGGTCTGTAAGGTCTGCAGAAGCGGTGGCGAGGATATCTGAATCAGAGTCGAATGTGAGTTCTATATTGTCGAATACAGGAGTGTCGTTTTTGTCGACTATAGTAGCTGTGACAAACGTTAGTTCTTCTCCGTATTCAACTTTCAGTTCTATGTGATGAGCTTTGTCTGCTGTGCGTATTTCTTTGCTACCTATAACCTCTCCGTTGCGGATTGCTACAGCGCGTAGAGTCCCTGGATTGTATGCTATTGAGAATTTCGCAGTGCAGTCGCTGACTTTTTCCTCGCCGATTAATTTGTCGTTTAAGAAGAGTCTGATAGCCTCTGCATTTGAGTATACCTCGATATCTATAGGTTTGCCTTCCCATCCATTCCAGGTCCAGCGTTCCCATGTTGGCCAAACACTCCAAAGAGTCTCTTTGATTTTCCCATTGAAACCGTCGGGTTCCTTGACTCCGATATGTACATTGTTGTTGTCTTTGTTATATAGCATCTCTCTGAGGTAGCTGATAGGTTTTCTCCACCCAATCAGATCGATATCTCCGCAGTATGCTCCATGCCAGGGGAAATGGTCAGCTTGCCAGTGTTCTCCAGGTGTCTCTCCCTCGTAGTAATAGCGTCCAATACCGCTTTCGCCGAGATAATCAATGCCAGTCCAGACGAAATCGCCAATTACACAATTATTATCCATCACTAAGTGGTAATTCTTGATAGCATCGCGTGGATATGATTCTGTTTGCACTATGATTCGAGATGGTACACGTTGATGGTCGTTTGGTGCTTCATGAAGATAGTAGTTATAGCCGCATATATCATGTTCAGCCATCAGTGGGTCAAAACATGCCCAACCCTGTTCCCAGGAGCACATGGCACTTGTGACTGGACGATATGGATCGATACTGTGAACACGTCCAATTAACTTTCGTGCAGTCATAATGCATTCATTTTCAGTTCTTTCGATTACTTCATTGCCTATGCTCCAGCAGAATATTGAGGGATGGTTGATATCTCTTTTAACCCATGAATCGATATCATCTTGCCAACAATCGTCAAATAATGTAGAGTAGTCGTATGTGTTTTTGGAGCTTCTCCAACCGTCAAATATTTCGTCTATGACCAAAAGGCCTAAACTATCGCAAGCGTCGAGAAAAGCAGACGATGGGGGATTATGGCTGGTGCGTACGGCGTTGAACCCTGCAGACTTAAGTAGTTTGACTCGTCTGTATTCAGCATCTTTATATGCGCAAGCACCCAGTGGTCCATTGTCATGATGTATGCATGCTCCTGAAAGTTTTATACTCTTACCGTTGAGAAGAAGTCCGCTGTCAGCTGAGTACTCTATTGTGCGGAAGCCAATTTTAGTTGCAACATTGTCCGTTTTAGATTTTAGTACGAGTGTATAAAGATAGGGAGAGTCTGGCGACCATTCTTGAGGTTTTTCTACTTTCAATGGTAATTCGCCCTCAGCTATTACTATACCATCGTGAGACAAAACAGAGGCATTAACTTTCGTTCTGCAATCTACCATGAGAGTATAGAAGTCATTGCTTTTTGCGTAATGAACAGAAAAATCCGTTATGGCATCATTTTTAGGGAGATGTTTTAGCCACACATTTCTGTAGATACCAGACCCTGTATACCACCGGCAGTTCTTTTGCTTTGAATTGTCTACGAATACCTTAAGAACGTTCTCGGAGTCATATTTTAAATATTCGTCTATGCACACTTCAAAAGGGGTCCACCCGTATGAGTGAGAGCTGATGTCATGACCATTAAGATTTACGCGAGCATTCATATAGACGCCCTCGAAGAGTATATAGTTGTGCTTATTTAGCCATGAGTCATCTGTTTGGAATATTTTTGTGTATTCTCCTTTGCCAGCTATGAAATAACCGCCATCATTACCCATAGGAGCATATTTGCTGGTTGGTAAGGTCACGCTCCAGTCGTGGGGAATAGTAATACTTATGTTTTGAATCTCGTTGAAGGATTCTAACGAGAATGTCCAACCATCATTAAATAAAACTTCTCTCTGGGCGTATGTTGAGAAAGCAATTAAAGATATTATCAGCATTGATAGTATGTTCTTCATGATATTGTTATTTTAAATGACTCTTGTTGTTTTGTTTTAATTCTATTGGTGATGATGATTGACTTACATCCCGAAACAAATTTACTTTTTTTCTTTAATTGGTGATACGGAGAACAAAAATACTATGGAGTAAAAATACAACAAAAACCGCCAAACAAGAATAAACTCATTTGACGGTTTTTGTTTTATGGCTGATTTTAAACCAGTTTATCCGTTGATTTTTGATGTTGTTTACCCACCAAAGTTATCGAACATGATATCCTTGTCTTCAACGCCAAGGGAATCCAAGAGGCTAAGAACAGTCTTGGCCATCATAGGAGGACCGCAGAGGTAGTATTCGATATCCTCAGGAGCCTCATGTTGCTTAAGATATGTGTCGCCAAGCACCTGAGCAATGAAGCCTGCAGTGTACTTAACGCCAAGTGAGTCGGCCTTAGGGTCAGGACGGTCAAGAGCCAAGTGGAAGTGGAAGTTTGGATACTCCTTTTCGAGAGCGAGGAAGTCGTCCATAAAGAATACTTCGTCTATAGCTCGGGCACCATAGAAGTAATGCATCTCGCGGTCGCGTACGTGCAGAGTCTTCAGCAAGTGCATAATCTGAGCGCGAAGTGGAGCCATACCTGCACCACCGCCGACCCATATCATCTCTTTGCCAGTGCCGTATCTTGGACGGAATTCTCCGTAAGGGCCAGACATAGTCACTTTGTCGCCTGGCTTGAGGTTGAAGATATAGGTAGAAGCTATACCGCATGGAACATCCATGAAACCTGGACCTTGATCTTTTGGTTTGAACGGGGGAGTAGCAATACGTACGGTCAATGTTATGATATCGCCCTCGTCAGGGTAGTTAGCCATTGAGTATGCACGAATTGTAGCTTCCGTATTCTTTTGTTTCAGATTGAAGAGACCGTACTTCTCCCATGCAGGAACGTAGAGATCGCCAATGAGAGAACGGTCGAAGTCGGCATAGTTGATGTCGTACTCAGGAATCTTAATCTGAGCGTAAGAACCTGGCTCGAAGTCCATGTGCTCACCTGGAGGAAGCTTAACCTTAAACTCCTTAATGAATGTAGCGACGTTCTTGTTAGAGATAACTTCGCATTCCCACTCCTTAACGCCCATGACAGCATCATCAACCTTAATACCGAGGTTACCTTTAACCTTAACCTGGCAACCGAGACGCCAATTATCTTTCTGTTGTTTACGGCTGAAGTGGCCCTTTTCAGAGTCGAGGATTTCGCCACCGCCTTCAACTACCTGACACTTGCACTGTCCGCAAGAACCCTTACCTCCGCACGCAGAAGGTAAGAAGATGCCTTGTTCAGCAAGAGTGCCCAAAAGGCTGCCACCCTGACCAACTTCAACCTCTTTGTCGTCGTTGATCTTGATTTTTACATTACCACTCGGAGTAAGATAAGTCTTAGCAACGAGAAGCATTACAACGAGTAGGAGTATTATTACGAGGAATACTCCAATGCTCGATAGTATTAAACTTGTCATATCAGTTCTATATTACTGAGTTTTACAATTTAAGACCGCTGAAGCACATGAAAGACATAGCCATCAATCCTACAACTATGAAGGTAATGCCTAATCCACGCAGTGCTGGCGGAACATTAGAGTATGCCATTTTCTCGCGAATAGCTGCGAGAGCTACGATAGCGAGTAACCATCCTATACCTGAACCAAGAGCATATACAATGGCAGAACCTATTCCTGTGATAGCCTTAGGGTCAGTTGGTTCGAGACCTATACGCTGCTGCATAAAGAGTGAAGCACCCATGATTGCGCAGTTTACAGCGATGAGAGGCAAAAAGATACCGAGTGAAGCATAAAGCGAAGGTGCAAACTTCTCAACAACCATCTCCACGAGTTGCACGATGCCGGCAATGACAGCGATGAAGAGAATGAATGAGAGGAACGTGAGGTCGATGCCAAGTATTCCCTCTGCTGCAAGAACCTTCGTCTGCAGAAGGTAGTTAACTGGTAATGTTACGACGAGTACGAATGTAACAGCAAGACCAAGTCCGAGTGCAGTCTTCACACTCTTTGACACAGCTAAGTATGAGCACATGCCAAGGAAGAATGCGAATATCATATTGTCCACAAAGATAGAGCGGACTAAAAGACTTAATAAATCCATTTCTGTTTTAAACTTTTTAGGTTATTACTTCTCCTGGAGGTCTTTGTTGTGAGCACGTTGCCACCATATTATGCACGCACATATAATGAGTGCCATAGGAGGCATAAGCATCAAGCCGTTGTTGATATAACCTGCTTCCTGGATAGCATCGTAGTTAAGAATATTGAACCCAAACAGAGTGCCTGAACCGAGGAGTTCGCGGAAGAAAGCTACGATAACAAGGATTTTTGCATATCCGAGACCATTTCCAATACCATCGAGGAATGATGCCCAAGGGCCATTCTGCATTGCGAATGCTTCGAGACGACCCATGAGAATACAGTTCGTAATGATAAGACCTACGTAGACAGAGAGCTGCACACTCACGTCGTATGCGAATGCTTTGAGAACTTCGCTTACGATTGTTACAAGAGTTGCTACAACTACCAATTGAACGATTATACGTATACGATTTGGTATAGTATTACGCATAAGAGATATCACGACATTCGCAATAGCAACTATGACCGTAACGGAAAGTCCCATAACCAAAGCAGGTTCAAGTTGTGCTGTGACAGCAAGAGCTGAACAGATGCCGAGTACCTGTACTGTGACAGGGTTGTTAATTGAAAGAGGATTTAGCAGTGCCTCTTTATTTTTCTTAGATAAGCTCATTTTCTTCCCTCCCAATTATTTAGTTAAGAAACTTTCATAATTCTTCAGACATGTCTCAAGCATTGTGCTTACGGCTGATGAGGTTATAGTACCACCAGATATGCCATCTACGCAGTCTCGATTGTCTTCTGTCTGTCCCTTCTTGACAACGGCAATAGATGTAATCGTGTTATTACGCTTGATGTTTTTGCCGATGAATGGGGCCTTGAACTTATCTGTAACAATCTCAGCACCAAGACCAGGGGTCTCGCTTGCGTGGTTGAAGTAGATACCATAGACAGAACTCTTGTTGTCGTCAAGAGCGATATAACCCCAGATGGCGCCCCAAAGACCATTACCAGTCAATGGAATAACATACTTAGTAGCCCCATCTATATCACATTGGTAGATAACTTGATACTTGTCGCTCCCCGTTACATCGAACTCAGCGACTGGTTTATTCTCAGATCCGTCAATGTTCAGGATTTTAACAATACGTTTGTTGAATTCAGCTTGAGGATCCTCAACATTGTTGATGTTCAAGGCACTTAGAATCTGTTTTTTCGTGTCGAGTTTAACATTGTCATCCTGCTTTTCGCTTAAAGCAGAGTGAGCGAATGCCAATAGGAACGCAACGATAACAACCAAAACTACCGAGTAGATGATGGTGTATGAGTTGCTGTTTGTCGAGATACCCTTCTTCTTCATAGCTTCAAATTCAGAAGCGGAAGCTTTACATTGTGGGCAAATATCAGGAGCGCTACTCCCTTCATGCACGTATCCACAAACTTTACATATATATTTCTGTGTAGCCATTGCCCGTATTATTTTGCGATTTGTTTAACACGATTCTTTCTGCGGCTAATATTGCGACCTACTATGATATTATCTATCAGAGGAGCAAAAGTGTTGAGCAACAAGATTGCGAGCATCATACCCTCTGGATAGCCAGGATTCAGTACTCTGATGATGATAGCCATTGCACCTATCAGGAAACCGTAGATATATTTACCACTTTCTGTTCGAGGCGAAGTTACAGGGTCTGTAGCCATGAAGACGGCGCCGAAACAGAAGCCACCTAAAACGAGGTGATCGCACCAGCATAGCTGAGCCATGTTATTGCTTTCAGCACCGAATTGGTTGAACAGGTATGCCGTAAGTGCGCCACCAATAAATACGCTGAACATAGTCTTCCAGCTTGCTACACCTGTGCACAACATCAAGAGAGCTCCAAGAGCAATTGCTATCACGCTTGTCTCTCCGATAGAACCTGGGATGAAGCCATAAACTTGATCCATGAAGTCGAAACCTGTTGATCCAGTTTGATTAGCGACCGACAGAGCTGTTGCTCCAGAGAAACCATCAGCTACATTTACTTGATTGCCGTACCATACTGAGTCGCCCGACATCTTGCTTGGATAGGCGAAGAAGAGGAATGCACGTGCAATGAGAGCAGGATTCCAAAGGTTCATACCTGTACCACCAAAGACCTCTTTGCCGAAAATTACAGCGAATGCTGTTGCAACGGCTACAATCCACAGAGGTACATCAGCAGGCATGACTAATGGTATGAGCATACCCGTTGCAAGGAAACCCTCGTTTATCTCATGACCGCGCATCTGAGCAACTGCAAACTCAATTGATAGACCAACGACATAAGATACAACGATTATAGGGAAAACCTGAACAAAGCCATACCAGAAGATGTCACCGAATGTGACAGCGTCTAAGATGCCATGCATGCGGAAATGCTGATATCCGGTATTGTACATACCGAAGAGAAGTGCAGGCAGAAGAGCCAACACAACGACGATGATGGTACGTTTGAGGTCCACCGCGTCGCGAACGTGAACACCACCCTTATTTACTTCATTTGGGGTAAAGAGGAAAGTCTCGAAGCCTCCGAATGTAGAACGAAGCCAACTGAACTTACCACCCTCTTCGAAGTTGGGTTTCACGCTGTCGATATATTTTCTTAAAGCTTTCACTTTTTTGTGTTTATGTTTACGATTTAATTAACCAACCTCTACTGCCATGAGGTTTAGACCATTGCGGAGGATTTTCTGCAAAGGAATTTTTGATGTGCAGACGAATTCACAAAGAGCTATATCCTCCTCTACTACCTCACATATACCAAGTTCAATCATCTTGTCGATGTCTTGCGCCATAATGGCTTTGAAGAGGAATTCTGGATAGATGTCCATAGGAAGAACCTCGTCCAACTCGCCAGATACAACAAAGGCTCTTCTTTCGCCATGCATATTTGTGTCGAGTTTGTAGCTCTTGTTGCCTGTCAGCCATGACAAGAACGTCTTGTGATTAGAGAATTTATTGAAACCAGGCATTGCCCAACCCATAAACTCATAATCATTTCCTTCTGGGATTACGGAAACTTGGTCGTCGTAGTAACCAAGATAGCCATCCGTTGCTGTCTGAGTTCCCGTCAGAACATCACCTGAGATGACACGAACATTGTCGGAAGCAATATTGTCCTTCAGAATGTTGGTTAGCTGAGCACCTACAATTGTGCGTATGTAGGCTGGCTTTTTAATTTCAGAGCCACAGACTACAACTATACGTCCAAAGTCTAAGATGCCTGTAGTGAACATCTTGCCAATCGCAACGACTTCTTGAACACCGATAGTCAAAACGCGTTCACCAATGTTAATTGGTTGCACATTGTTGATTTGGATACCAACGCATCCTGATGGGTGCTTGCCACTGAATTTGGTGATAGTGACACCTTTAGCACCATTGAAGGCTTTGTTAGCACTCTCTGCCTGAACCCCGATGAATGTGGGAGCAATCTTCGATAATACGTCAAGACCAGCTTGGAAATTAGCTTCGTTGCCATTGATTACGAAGTCGTAGTCGGGAGCCAATGGAGCTGTGTCAAATGTAGAGACAAAAATAGACTTGAAGTCCAATTGAGGGTCCGCTACAATGTTGTATGGACGCTGCTTGAAATAGGTCCACGCTCCAGAGTTGAGGAGTTTCGTGATTATTTGGTCGCGGGAAAGAGATTGGATGTCCTCTTTGCCAAAATCGCAAGTTGTTGTGTTGCCATCAGCTTTAACAACAACCTCCAAAATCACACGTCGTTCGCCGCGGTTGACGGCAATTAGTTCGCCAGACACTGGCGATACAAATCGAACCTCTGGATGCATCTTGTCGACAAACAAAGCATCTCCAGCATTCACTTTGTCACCTACTTTTGCAACCATCTTGGGCGTCAGACCTTTAAAGTCTGATGGCTTGATGGCATACTGCTCAGCGGGAGCAACATTGGCATACACGGTCTCTGACCGCCCTGCCAAACGAATGTCGAGGCCTCTTTTGAGTTTAATCACTTCTGACATTTGTTTTGTTATTGTGTTTTTATTTGTATTCTGACTATATTTGAGCCACGAAATCAACTGCAAAGAAAATGAAAGTTGAGGGGAAAAACGAATTATTTAAGAAAAATTTCTTTAATAAGGCTCAATTTGCATTGTGTCTCATTGTGTCTACTTGTCTTTCTGACGGATTATCCGCACAGGAACTCTTTTTTCAAGTGCCAGGAATTAATACCATATCGCTAAGAGTTGGTGATGAATGGACAGGTGACCCTCTTGTTTACCTTGGTGATAACCAAGATATTACGCTATCGTTTGACGAGTTGTATGGTGATGCTCGGCAACTCTATTTTGAAGTTCATCATTGTGATGCCACATGGAATAAAGACGATTTAATGATAATGGAATATTGGGATGGATTTGAGAAGAATTATGACATGTATGAGTCTTCATTGTCGTTCAATACAACGGTGGATTACATACACTATGAACTTGTAATTCCTTCTTCTCGAATAAAGGTCTCTGGTAATTATCTTATAAAGGTTTTTTCTCAAGAAGGTGAACTATTGGTGACGCGTCCTTTTTTTGTGGCAGAGCGACAAGTTGGAGTGAGGAGTCGTGTTGATAAGAATATTATTTTAGGGATGCAGGAACTCACATTAGCTGTCGTTTATGGAGGTTTGCAGGTATCAAATGTGCTTCAAGATATCAAGGTTGCTGTTTGGCAAAATCATAATCTTGTCATGGTGCAATGGGAGAATGCGCCCACTGCTTTGCATTCGAATGAAGTCGTATATGGAGATGAGTTGCTTTTTGAGGGAGGAAATGAATGGCGATGGGCAGATTCAAGAAGTATTCGTGGTCATATGTTGACAAATAGCAGGGTTGAATTTCATGATCCATATTATCATGTCACATTGCCAGTTGATGTGCCTGCTAAGGGTTATTCGTACCATCAGGAGTGGAATGGTGCGCAGTATATTGAAAACTATGATGATAAATTGACGAATTCATCTGTTGGTGCTGACTATGTGTGTATGCATTTCTTTTTGCAGAGTGTTTCGCAAAGTAGTTCGGTGTATGTAGTAGGAGATATAGCGGGTTGTCGATATCCTGTTGAGAGAAATATGATGGAGTATATGCCCGAATTAGATGCTATGCATATTATGTTGTGGGTGAAACAGGGATTAGCTAACTATAGATTTGTCGAAGTTCGTGATGATGGAAAGGTGAGTGTGGCGGAGACAGAGGGCACCTTTGGTGAGACTGAGAATAACTATTCAATAGCGGTCTACTATCATGACCCGTCAGAGGGGTATGACAGATTAGTTGGCTTCAAGGTGCATAATACGCTGAAAACTACTAATGACTTTATCCATTAGTCTATTTTTCGAAGGCGTGCAAATTTAAGGAGTAGTGTCTTCTCTCCAGCATTTCTGAAATTCACCTTGATTTTGGTGCTGTTGCCGCATATTATGTCAGTTACGACTCCTGGTCCGAACGTGTCGTGTATGACGTTGTCTCCTATGCTGTATGACGACAAGTTGCTGTCAAACCCTTTTGGGGTAGGATGTGAGTTGGTATTAGATAACGAAGAAAGATTTGCCGAAGAAGTTGCGGGTTGCAGTCGTCGGTTTTGCTGAGTGAATGAAAACCTGGATTGGACAGGTTCTTTTTTGTATCTGTCAGGTCTGCTCATAGGGTTGGAGAACGACTTGTGGTTGCCTGCGCCATGAATCTCAACATACATGCGTCCCTCATCGTCGTTAATCAGCTCAGATAGAAAACGGCTTCTATTGCCGAAGACAAACTGACCATGGATGAATAGTTCTTTGGAATAGAGAATAGAAAGAGTTTTACGGGCTCTTGTGACGGCAACGTACAGGAGTCGGCGTTCCTCTTCCAGATTCGCAGAGTTGTAGCTTGATTGGTTTCCTGGAATCTTTTCATCTTCAGCGCCAGCAATAAAAACATGGTCGAATTCCAATCCTTTTGATGCGTGTATTGTCATGAGCGTGACGTAGTCGCTGACGTTCTTGTCTTTATCTGCAACATCCTCGCTTGTCATAAGAGATATTTCTTGAAGGTATTCGCTTAATGTCGCACTACTGTTATCATTATTTCTTTGCTCAACAAATTGTTTGATACCGCTTAGAAGTTCACTTATATTATCTATTTTGTCTTTCGTCTCTTCGTCTTTTGCAGAGTTGTTCAGTTCTGTAATGATTCCGCTTTTGTCGAGAATAGCCCCAATAAGTTCAAATGCGTTAATCTTAGTGGATTGCTGATAAAAGTCCCATATTGTATTGGCAAATGAAAGGACTTTTTTAATAGTGCCCTGAGAAAGATTGCATTGAGCGAGGTGTTTTTCAGAGCATATAGTGTCCCAAATAAAAAGGTTATTTCCTTTAGAATAGTCACGAATACTCTTAACTGTTGTGTCGCCTATTCCACGACGTGGTTTATTTATGATACGCATTAACGAAAGCTCTTCACGAGGGTATATTGCGACATGGCAATATGCAAGAATATCCTTGATTACTTCCCTTTGGTAGAATGAGGTTCCTCCGTATATTTTGTAAGGGATTCTGAGGTTGCGTAGAGTCTCCTCTAACAAGCGTGATTGTGTATGGTTGCGATAAAGGATTGCAAAGTCGATATTGTTTGCCTCTTTGCTGTTAACGCGACTTTTTATTTCGGAAGCTATTCTTGCTGATAGTTCTTTGTCGTTGGGTGTTTCAATAATCTTTATTTTTTCGCCTTCGCCTAATTCGGAGAAAAGTTTCTTTGGAAGACGGTTAATGTTGTTTGATATGATGCGGTTAGCGGCATTAACAATTGTAGCTGTCGAGCGGTAGTTCTGTTCGAGTTTGATTTTGACCGCCTCGGGGTAGTCTTTGTCGAAGCGAAGTATATTCTCTATTCGAGCGCCTCTGAAACTATATATGCTCTGCGAGTCATCGCCTACGACGCATATATTGCGGTTTCCCGCTACCAGTTGTCGGATGATGGCATACTGAGAATGGTTAGTATCCTGATACTCGTCAACGAGGGTGTATGTGAAGTGTTTCTGATATTTTGCGAGGATATCTGGATTGTTGCTAAATAAGATATTGGTGTATAACAATAAGTCATCAAAATCCATTGCATTTGCTCTCTTGCATCTTGTGCAATACTCGGAGTAAATAGCTGAGATTTTCGACCTTCCATCTCTCTTGTCGCGTTCTATATAATACTGGGTTTCGGGATAATCTTTTGGGGTTATGAGGTCGTTCTTTGCCGTAGATATAGCAGTGAGAACTGAGTTTTCGGTGTATGCCTTTGAGTCTAAATTGAGGTCTTTTACGATATTTCGTATCAGTTGCTTGGAGTCGGGAGTGTCATAAATTGTAAAGTCATGATTGAATCCTATACTGTCAGACTCGGTGCGAAGGATCCGGTAGAATATGGAGTGAAATGTTCCCATCCAAAGCTGGCTTGCAGTCTCTGGTCCTACAATTTTTGCTATGCGCTCTCTCATCTCACGAGCTGCCTTATTAGTGAATGTCAGAGCGAGAATATTCCATGGTTTTATTCCCATTTCGAGGAGGTGGGCAACGCGCATAGTGAGGACTCTTGTCTTACCGGAGCCAGCGCCGGCTATGACGAGAAGTGGGCCCTCTGTTGTTGTGACAGCCTCTTTTTGGGCTGGATTCAGACTGTTTAGGTAGTCAGACATATTGTGGGAGATATTTATCTTAGGGAGGCTCAAAGATACAAAAAATGGTGCACACCTCAAGAGAGATGTGCACCAATACTTAATAAGTTGATACGATTAAGCGTACATTGCAACGATAGCTTCGTAGAGCTCCTGCTTGCCAGAAGTCTGCTTTGGCTCGCCAACCTTCTTGCCGTATTCGTAAGCCTCTTCGAGAGTCATCTTGCCCTCTTCGAACTTCTTACCCATACCGCTGTCGAAAGAAGCATAGCGTTCAGCCTTCATCTTCTTGTATGGAGACTCCTCAAGGAGTTTTGCCGCTGATTCGAGAGCACGAGCCATTGCGTCCATACCTGCGATGTGAGCGATGAAGATGTCCTCGAGATCTGTTGAGTTACGACGTGTCTTAGCGTCGAAGTTTGTACCGCCTGTGCCGAGACCGCCGCCACGGATAATCTCCATCCAAGCTTGAACGAGCTCGTACTGGTCGATTGGGAACTGGTCTGTATCCCAGCCATTCTGGTAGTCACCGCGGTTTGCGTCGATAGAACCGAGCATGTTGTTGTCAACAGCTACAGCGAGTTCGTGCTCGAATGTGTGACCAGCGAGAGTAGCGTGGTTAACCTCGATGTTAACCTTGAAGTCATTCTCCAAGCCATGAGCCTTGAGGAATCCGATAACAGTCTCTGTGTCAACATCATACTGGTGCTTAGATGGCTCCATTGGCTTAGGCTCGATGAGGAAAGTACCCTTGAAGCCCTTAGAACGAGCGTAGTCACGAGCCATAGTCAACATTGTAGCCATGTGCTCTTTCTCACGCTTTTGGTCAGTGTTGAGAAGGCTCATATAGCCTTCACGACCGCCCCAGAATACATAGTTCTCAGCGCCGAGCTCGATACCAGCATCGATAGCGTTCTTGATTTGAACGATAGCGCGGGCAACTACATCGAAGTCAGGGTTTGTAGAAGCACCATTCATGTAACGGCCGTTACCGAATACGTTAGCTGTAGACCATAGGAGTTTGATGCCAGTCTCGTTCATCTTCTCCTTGAGGTAAGCAACGATAGCCTTGAGGTTCTTCTCGTACTCCTCTACGCTTGCGCCCTCAGAGATGAGGTCGATGTCATGGAAGCAGTAGTAAGGAATGCCGAGCTTCTGCATAATCTCGAAGCCAGCGTCAGCTTTCTGCTTAGCGATTGAGAGAGCGTCAGAAGCCTGATTCCAAGGGAATGTCTTTGTGCCACCACCGAACTGGTCGCCACCCTCTGCGCAAAGTGTGTGCCACCATGCCATTGCGAAGCGCAACCAATCTTTCATTGGTTTGCCCATGATTTTCTTTTCAGGGTCGTAGTAGTGGAACGCCATAGGGTTCTTGCTGTCTTTACCCTCGAATTTGATCTTTTTGATCTCTGGGAAAAACTCTTTTGCCATGTCTTAAAAAATTTGTATTAAGAATTGTGTTTATGTTATGTAGATTTATGCTTTAGTCTTTTCGAGACGTGATTTCCACAGGTCGTACGCAGCAATGTACTTCGACTGATTTGCGGTGTCAGGCTCAATAACTCGAATCTTAGCGAGAGTGCTGAATGCCTCTTCGGCTGACTTGTAGATGCCTGCGCCGATGCCTGCGCCCTTAGCTGCGCCGAGAGATCCGTCAGTGTCGTACAACTCGATGGTCGCACCTGTAACAGCAGCCAGGGTGTCGCGGAAGATAGGAGATAAGAACATGTTGGCATTGCCTGCGTGTATTTTGCTTACCTTCATACCCATCTCTTCCATGATGTCTATGCCATACTTGAAAGAGAATACTATGCCCTCTTGAGCTGCTCGTATGATGTGGTTTTTATTGTGCGTATTGAAACTCAGACCTTGTATTGAGCAACCGATCTCTTTGTTCTCAAGCATGCGTTCTGCGCCGTTGCCGAAAGGAAGAACAGTGAGGCCTTCGCAACCAATTTCAACCTTAGTTGCCAATTCATTCATATCGTTGTATGATATGCCTTCTGCAGCAATGTTGCGTTTCATCCATGAGTTGAGTATGCCTGTGCCGTTCACGCAGAGAAGGTGTCCGAGACGGATGTTGTCTTTTGCATGGTTGACGTGAGCAAAAGTGTTGACACGGCTAAGTGTGTCGTAGTTGACAGTTCCGTTAACACCATATACGACGCCTGATGTGCCTGCTGTTGCAGCAATCTCGCCTGGGTTGAGAACTCCCAAAGAGAGAGCATTGTTTGGCTGGTCGCCGCCTCTGTAGGTGACAGGAGTCCCTTCTGCTAATCCCAGTTCAGCGGCTGCTTTTGCATTGAGGTGTCCTTGGTCAGAGAACGTAGGACGAATCTCAGGAATGAAAGAGCGTGGAATCTTGTAGTAGTCAAGAAGGAATAGAGCAACGTCGTTAGTGTTGAAGTCCCACATCATACCCTCAGAAAGACCCGATATTGTGGTGCATATCTCGCCAGTCATTCTCATAGCGATATAGTCGCCTGGAAGCATGATTTTGTCAATTTTCTCAAAAATAGCAGGCTCGTTTTCGCGAACCCATGCCAATTTTGAAGCGGTGAAGTTGCCTGGAGAGTTTAGAATATGAGATAGGCAGAGGTCAGAACCGAGTGACTTGAAAGCCTTCTCGCCATATGGTACAGCGCGTGAGTCGCACCAGATGATAGCTGGACGAAGAACGTTTTGTTGTTTGTCTACGCATACGAGACCATGCATCTGATAGCTTATGCCTATAGCCTTCACGTCAGAAGCCTTAGCTTTTGCTTCATTCATGATGAAATTGACGCTTAAACTAAGGTTCTTCCACCATTCGTCGGGCTCTTGTTCTGCCCAACCAGGTTGTTTTGCGATAATTGTTGCCTCCGTTTTTGGGAAAAAGGTAGTGGCAACGCATTTGCCAGTCTCAATGCTGACTAAACTTGCTTTGACAGATGAACTGCCGACGTCTACGCCAAGAGTATACATTGTTATTTATTATATGTTTATGTCGAGTTATAATGATTCCCGAATTATCATTTTGGAGGGTATGCAATGCTCTATATGTATCCCTTTCTTTACAAACTCTGCAGCCTCTTGCCCAAGAGTGTAAAAGTCAGTAGAGAACACTGTGATGCCTCTGTCGATGAATGGCTTCATTGGTGTCTCGTTGTACGAGATGAAACCTACGTCCTGCCCTACTTTAAACTTGTTGTCTCTGCATTGCTGGAGAAATCTTCCAAGGAGTCGGTCTGAAACAGAGATGTATGCCACACCTCGGCGGACAGCGAAATCCTCAGAGTTTTCTTCAACTAAGTAACGGATTTTCTCTTTCTTGCAGAAACATTCGAAAGCTTCTACTGATTGATGTGGATGCTGAGTGTATTCAGGGTATAAGAAGTGAATCTCGTCATACTTCTTTATAAGATGAAGCACACTGTTCAGACCATCGTAGAGAGATTTGCCAAAATCCTGATACAAAATGCTTGCGCCTTCTGGAACGTATATGTTCCAGTCGATGACGAGAAGCTTTTGGGGCTCAAGAAGTGTCATTGTTGCCTTTACGGTGTCGTTCATAAATGGCATAATAATCCACTTTGTATACTTACCAAGACTCTCTTCTATCAGCTTGCGAAATATTTCAGGCTTGTAATGGTGAAAATTAACATCTGCAATGATGTTCTTTGGAAGATTCTTTGTCAGTGCATCGTACAGAACCTCTTTGTACGCTTTGAAAGTGTCAAGTAAAACAAAAACCTTCTCTATCTGCTCCGAAATGTAGTATCCCTTGCTTGGCACACTTGAAATCGTGCCTTGCTCTTTTAGGATGTTGTATGCTTTGAATACGGTTTCGGGAGAGGCATTGATGTCGTTGGCAAGAACTTTTACGGACGGAAGCATGTCGCCCTTGTTGAGCCGTCCACCATTAATTGCAGATTGTATGGCATCAGCAACAACCATATACTTCGGCCCTTTTGTGGCGTTGTACTTCAAGATGTCTGAAGCGAGTGTATTGTTGTTAGCTTGTTTCATACTATACTGTTACGTATTGCAAAGATGGATTGTTTTTTTGTTATCTCCAAGAGAAAGAGGATATTTTTTAGATATAATATTGTAATGTGTTGATTTGTAGTGTGTAATATCTTTAGTGTGTAGAGTTAGTACTGTTATGCTCCGTACTGCTTCTCTGTATTAGTTGAATTGCTTTTTGTCTTCTTGTATGGCATATAATACTTCTTTGTTCAAAAAGCAATCTGTAGATTGGCAACCTTGAATCATTCAGAATAACACTTTTAGAACCCTTTAAAATGGGGTGTGTGGGAGAAAATTTACAAAAAGTGGGTCGAAGTGGTTGCAAGTGGAAGAAAAAGTATTTATCTTTGAGCCGTTGAACTTTTAGACAAGATGTCATCATTTATAGGCGATTATACAGTTAAGATTGATGCGAAGTCCCGCATAGTCATGCCTGCATCCTTCAAGAGAGCATTGGAGGAGATGGGGCAAGATCGTCTTGTTGTTAAGAAAGATATATTTGAGGATTGTCTTGTTTTGTTGCCATATAGTGTGTGGGAGCGTCAGATGGAAGAGTTGAGGCAGAAGCTTAATGTGTACAATCGTGAGCATGCTCAGTTATTGCGTGAGTTCCAGAAGAATATGGCAGAGTTGACGTTGGATGCCAACGGACGATTTCTTTTGCCTAAACGGTTGGTTGATATGGCGAATATTGAGAAAGATGTGACTTTGTTGGGGATGGATTTACAGATTGAGTTATGGAATAGTGAATTGTATGCACAACAATCGAAAGCAATCTCGAGCGACGCATTAGCGCAAATGGCGCAGACTATATTGGGGCACTAAGAGTGCCATCTACAGATATACATTTAACTATGGGTAGGAAACAGAAAGAGATAAAGGTTCGCGATGCGGGAGTTCCTGTTGTTGCTATGAATGACGATAGGGAGCAGGTGTATCATGTGCCGGTTTTGCTGGGTCCTACGGTAGATGGTCTCAACATTCAGTCGAATGGTGTGTATGTGGATGTGACATTTGGAGGAGGAGGACATTCTCGAGAGATTCTTAGGCGGTTGGGCCCTGACGGACGTTTGATAGCCTTTGATCAGGATGAGGAGGCGTTGCTAAATAAGCCTGATGACGATAGATTGACGTTGGTTCATCATAACTTCAAGTATTTGGAGCATTTCCTAAGGTATCTTGGTATTGAGTATGTTGATGGCATTTTAGGGGATTTGGGTGTTTCGTCGCACCATTTTGATGATGCAGAAAGAGGATTCTCGTTTCGTTTTGATGCGCCTTTGGATATGAGAATGTCGCAAGGTATGAAGAGAACAGCTGCAGATGTTGTAAATAATAGTGACGAGGGAGAGCTTGAGAAGATACTTGCTACGTATGGAGAAATTCAAAATGCCAGAAGAGTGGTTCAGACCATTGTAAGGCGTAGAGTACATTCGGGAATAAATACTACTGCGGAGTTGAGGGAGATAGCGGAGCAACTTGTTGCCCCGCAGCTTCAGAGCAAACTGCTTGCTCAGTTATTCCAAGCATTGAGGATAGAGGTTAATGGTGAGATGGAGGCGTTGAGCAGTATGCTACGGCAGTCGGTGAGGGTTCTCCGTCCAGGAACAGGCAGACTCAGTGTGATAGCTTATCACTCGTTAGAGGATAGGATGGTAAAGAATTTGATAAAGAGTGGTGACCCGATGGCAGCCGAGCCTTCGCAGGATATCTATGGTCAGGTTGAAGTCCCATTTGAAGCAGTCACGAGAAAAGCTGTAGTGCCCGACAAGGAAGAGATGGAGAGAAATCCCCGTTCGAGAAGTGCAAAGTTGCGAGTAGCATGTCGAAAAGATAAAATATAGTAGACGGATTATGATAAATATTCAGAAGATACGCAAGCAGTTTAATGTGCCAAGTTGGATGACATGGCGTTTTATGCTTTATTTGGCAGGTTTAATGTTCTTGTATATAAATAATGTGCTATTAGTGAATGACCACATAAGAGAGGTCGCGATGTTGAAGAAAGAACTTGATGCGTTGATGTATGAAAGGATTCGAACCTCTTCTGAACTGATGGATATGAGTAAGCAGAGTGAGATACTTCGACGAATTGAATCGGAGCATCTCAATCTTCACGAACTGACCGAGCCTCCGAGACAATTGAAAAATTGATTTTAGCGTGTGTAGTGGAACCGATTAAGAGTAAAATATGGAGAAGGACGATACTAATAGGAGCAGGTATTCTACTCCTACTGCTTTATATTGTTGTTGTTTTTACTAAGACTAAGATAACAAAGGGACCAGCTGCGCAGGAGGTGATTAATTCGAAGCGTAATAAAGTTATAGAAGCAAAGAGGGGTGATGTGCTGGCTGTTGATGGAAGGAAGTTAGCTTGTTCGATAGCTGAGTATACCATATATATGGATCCTTGTGCCGATGGATTGACCGATGAAACGTTTAATTCAAATATAGCACAACTTTCCACACAGCTTGCTGGATTTTTCAAGGATAAGTCTGCTGAGCAATATAGAAGGGAAATCAGCGAAGCTCGCGTAAAAAAACGCCGTCATATAAGTTTAACACCTAAGGGCCGTCATTTAAGTTTGTATGAGAAGGATCAGGTTAAGTCGTTTGCGATACTTAATCGCGGTGCTAACCGCGGAGGCTATATAGAAGAAGAGAGAGGAGCAAGGTCGCGTCCATTTAAGATATTGGCGTCCCGTACTGTGGGAGATTTGTTTGCCGACAAGGAAAAGGGGGGACGAGTAGGAATAGAACAATCTTTTGATGAAGAACTGAGGGGTGTCAATGGAGTAGGAAATCTAATAAATGTTGGAGGAAGATGGCTTGAGAGGATAGAGACACCTGCAGAGAATGGTTTGGATGTGCATACTACCATAGATGTTGACATTCAGGACGTTGCTGAGCACTCCTTGATGCAGCAGCTTAAGAAGTTTGATGCTGAATATGGAGTAGCTCTTTTGATGGAGGTCAAGACGGGAGCTGTTAGGGCAATAGTGAATCTGCATCGTTCATCGGAGGGAAAATATAGCGAGGAGTATTACAATTATGCAGTTGGTAATTTGTCGGAACCAGGATCGACGTTTAAGTTGGCTACTGTCATGGCTCTTCTTGAAGATGGATATGTCTTGCCCGAGGATACGATTAACACCTTCAAGGGCACATACAAGTTCTATAATTGTGAGATGAAAGACTCCAATAAGGAGGGACATGGCCTGATAACAGTGGCTGAGGGCTTTGAGGTATCTTCGAATATAGCCTTCTCGCGTCTTGCAATGAAGTACTACAAAGATAATCCACAACGTTTTGTGGATAGGCTGAGGACTTTCGGTCTGTGCGATTCCTTGTGTTTGGATGTTAAGGGAGAGCAGTCTACTGACATGAAGGATTATGGAGAGTCGACATGGTCGGGAACAACATTGCCATGGATGTCTATTGGTTATGAGGTAAGACTTACGCCTATGCAGTTACTGACGTTCTATAATGCAGTTGCAAATGGAGGAGTTATGATGCGTCCAATGTTGGTTCAGAGCTTGGATAGGAATGGCGCACCAGTCAAAACTTTCCGTCCGAAGGTGCTTAGGAGCAGCATTGCATCATCCTCTACCATACGTAAGGTTAAAGAGATGCTTAAGGGAGTTGTAGAGAAAGGAACAGCAAAGAATATAAGTAATACGCCATATAAGATAGCAGGAAAGACAGGAACTGCACAGATAGCAAGAGGAAAGGGCGGTTATGGTGGTGACAATAGCCCGAAGGATTATCTCGCCTCTTTTGCAGGTTTCTTTCCTGCGGACAAGCCGATGTATACCTGTGTTGTCATGGTCTCTGGTCCAAAATACAATTTCTATGGTAATGTTGTGGCTGGAAGTGTTTTCAAGGATATAGCAGACCGTGTCTATGCAGCGGAATACAAGAGAGGTCATTTTGACGAGGAGCCAAGGGTCGAAAAAAGTGATGCCATGCCCTATTCAAAAGGCGGAAGAAGAGAATATACAGATAAGGTTTTAAGAGATATTCGAGTTCCTCATAATAATCCAGATAATACTACAGACTGGGTTTCGACGAAGGCAGAGAATTCATCTGTAAGTGTCTCTTCAAAACCTATAGTTGCTGGTATTATGCCAGATGTCAGGGGAATGGGTGCAGCTGACGCTGTCAACATTTTAGAGAGTTCAGGCCTTAGAGTGCGTCTGAATGGGTTTGGTCATATTAGAACTCAGTCTATTGCTCCAAATGAGAGGGTAGTCAAAGGTATGACTGTAGCACTTGATTTAGGATATTGAAATAGAAAAATTGTTACTGAAATGATACTGAAAGAACTGATAAAAGCATTGCCAGAAGAACCTCAGGTGTTTGGTTCTTTGGAAGTTGATATTGAGGATATCGTCTTTGATAGCCGCAAGGCTGTTAAAGATGTTCTCTTTGTAGCGCAAAAAGGAGAAAAAGTGGATGGCCACGACTACATTGGCAAAGCCTATGAGCAGGGGTGTAGGGCATTCCTATGCGAGCAAAAGCCAAATAAAGCAATTTTAGAAGCTACAGTTATAGTAGTGAATGATAGCCATTTAGCGTTAGGTTTATTAGCCTCTTATTTCTTTGGTGAGCCATCTAAGAAAATGAAGTTAGTTGGCGTGACTGGTACAAATGGAAAGACAACTACCGCGACGCTGCTATATAGGCTTTTTTCCTCGATGGGGCATAAATGTGGGCTCTTCTCTACCGTTGCTAACTATATATGTAACGATAAGGTTGACGCAACGCACACAACGCCAGATGCTGTAGAGCTGAATCGTCAGATGCGCAAAATGGTTGATTTGGGTTGTCAGTATTGTTTTATGGAGGTAAGTTCCCATAGTGTCGTTCAACATCGTATTGCAGGCTTGGATTTTGATGGTGCCATCTTTACCAATATAACTCATGACCACCTTGATTACCATAAGACATTTGCAGCTTACATTCAGGCAAAGAAGGCTTTCTTTGATGGATTAAAACCTACAGCTTTTGCCCTAACCAATATGGATGATAAGAATGGCATGGTGATGTTGCAGAATACGGTTGCAGAGAAGAAGAGTTATTCGCTTCGCTCATTGGCTGATTTCAAAACAAGTATTGTAGAGCAGGGCTTTGAAGGGACGTTGTTGAATATGAACGGACAAGAGGCTTTTATGCTCTTTGTTGGTAAGTTCAATGCCTACAATCTTACTGCCATATATGGTGCTGCATGTTTACTCGGATTGGATAGCAAGGATGTACTAAGAGTCTTGAGTACTCTTACTCCTGTCGATGGACGTTTTGAGACAATTCGCTCAAAAGATAATAAGACAGCAATTGTCGATTATGCACACACGCCTGATGCTTTGATGAATGTGATTTCGACAATCAATGAGATACGCAAGGAGAGCCAGAATCTGATATGTGTAGTGGGTTGTGGAGGAGACAGAGATAAGACGAAAAGGCCCGTGATGGCACGAGAGTCAGTGAATGGTTGCCAAATAGTTATTCTTACATCAGATAATCCTCGTTCAGAGGAACCTCAGGATATCTTGAATGATATGTTGGCAGGATTGGATGATAAACAAAAACGGCAGGTTATTACTATAGCTGACAGGCGAGAGGCTATCAAGACAGCATCAAGACTGGCAAAGCCTGGAGATATTATACTGATAGCAGGCAAGGGTCATGAGACCTATCAGGACGTAAAAGGAGTGAAGCATCATTTTGACGACCGCGAGGAAGTTCGTGAGGCATTTAAATATTAAACTAATTAAATCAAATGTTATACTATCTTTTCGTATATTTAAAGGAGTTGGGATTGCCTGGAGCAGGTCTTTTTCAATATATATCATTCCGAGCAGGTCTCGCTGTCATATTGTCCCTCATTATGGCAACAGTGATTGGTAGGAAAATAATTAATCTGCTTCAGCGTCAGCAGATTGGTGAGACAATCAGGGATCTTGGACTTGAAGGTCAGATGCAGAAGAAGGGGACACCTACAATGGGAGGCATTATCATAATTGCTTCAATATTGCTTCCTGTTTTATTGCTGAGCAAGCTCGACAATGTCTATGTGATTCTCATGATAGTAACAACTTTATGGATGGGAGCAATAGGCTTTGTGGATGATTATATCAAGGTTTTTCGCAAGAACAAAGAGGGAATGGCAGGAAGATTCAAGATTCTGGGACAGGTAGGTCTTGGTGTGATTGTCGCTCTAACGTTGTGGATGAATAGTGATGTTGTTGTGCGAGAAACTGTCCCCAGTAAGGATGCTTCGGGAGTGACAGTTGTTAAAGGTGGAACTGATGATTTATCTGATAATAGTGTTAAGATGAAGGATTATAAGGCGCCTGTAACATCTATCCCATTCTTCAAGAAACATATATTTGACTATCGTTCTCTTATCCCAGTTAAAGGAGAATCGCAGGCCACATGGGGGTGGTTACTTTTTGTTCTGGTTGTCATATTCGTAGTTACAGCAGTAAGTAATGGTGCCAATATGACTGATGGTCTTGATGGCCTTGCGGCGGGGACCTCGGCAATTATTGGAACGACGTTAGGTATAATAGCTTATGTGTCGTCTCACATTGACTATGCCAATTATTTGAACATATTTTATATACCAAACTCGTCGGAACTCGTTGTATACATGGCTGCCTTTATTGGTGCTACCATTGGTTTCTTATGGTACAATTCATTCCCTGCACAGGTTTTCATGGGTGATACGGGCAGTCTCACGTTAGGAGGTATAATAGGTGTGTTTTCCATAATGATACGTGTCGAATTGCTTCTACCTATTCTCTGTGGTATATTCCTTGTTGAGAATGTCTCTGTGATGCTTCAGGTTGGGTATTTCAAGTATACGAAGAGAAAATTTGGAGAGGGTCGTCGTATATTCCTAATGGCACCACTTCACCATCACTATCAGAAGAAAGGAATCGTAGAGCCAAAAATAGTAACGCGTTTTTGGCTTGTCGGGATAATACTTGCTATTGTAACATTAGTAACGTTAAAGGTTAGATAAGGTATATTATAATAATTTTAGGAATATGAAACGCGTAGTTGTACTTGGTGGAGGTGAGAGTGGTGTTGGTGCTGCTCTTTTGGCAAAGGCAAAAGGGTTTGAAACGTTTCTCTCTGACAGCGGTATGCTTAAAGAGAATAATATCTCTGATTTGCGGAATGCCATGATTGATTTTGAGCAGGGAGGGCATACTGAGGAGAAGATCGTCGATGCCGACTTGGTGGTGAAGAGTCCAGGCATACCTGATAAGGCCCCAATCATCAAGCGACTGCATGAATTAAACAAGAAGATTATTTCTGAAATAGAGTTTGCATATCCCTATTCAAAGGCAAAGCATATTTGTATAACAGGTTCTAATGGAAAGACGACTACCACGCTTCTGACGCATCATCTTCTGATGAGTGCGGGGAAGAGTGCTTCTCTGGCCGGGAATGTGGGTTTTTCTTTGGCACGACAGGTTATATCGGATGATCAGCCAGATTACTTTGTCATAGAACTCAGTAGTTTCCAACTCGATGGAATGTACGATTTTAAGGCAGATATAGCAATATTGAATAATATTACACCTGACCATCTTGACAGGTACGAGTACAAATTTGAGAACTACATTCGGTCGAAATTCAGAATTCTTCAAAACCAGACCAAGTCGGACCTTTTTATTGCCAATGCTGATGACCCTGTGACGAAAGAGTGGTTGCCATGTATGAGTGTTACGGGAAGTATGGCAAAGGTTAGTATGAACGGAGCAGATGGTGCTGTAACTAAGATTGATGAATTAGGACATGTTTTTGTCACGGTGCCCGGCTTGCCAGAGTTGAAGATTGATCCAGAGAAGATGACGATTCATGGTCGTCATAACATTTACAATGCGATGCAAGCATGTGTGGCAGCGTTAAAGGTTGGTTTGTCTGCGGAAGATATCACAAAAGGACTTGCGACTTTCAAGAATGCTTCGCACAGACTTGAGTTGGTGGCTACCATAAATGATGTGGAATGGGTTGATGATTCGAAAGCAACGAATATCGACTCAGCGTGGTATGCCCTTGATGCGCAAAAGCGTCCTATAGTATGGATTGCAGGAGGGACTGACAAGGGAAATGATTATAACACTCTAATGTCGCTCGTTGAGTCGAAGGTGAAAGCTTTGGTATGTCTTGGTGTTGACAATCACAAACTACTGGAGACATATACTGGTCATATAGAGACAATAGTCGAGACACGTTCTATGGCTGATTGTGTCAGAGAGTGTAATCGTTTGGCCAAATCTGGAGACGTTGTTTTACTCTCCCCATGTTGTGCAAGTTTTGATTTGTTCACGAGTTATGTGAATAGAGGAAATCTTTTTAAGGAAGAGGTTTTGAAACTCAATAAGTAGCGATTATGGAGTGGGGTTGGGGAAAGACACTATTTAAAGGAGACAAGTATTTATGGATAATTATAATTGTCTTGATTGTCGCCTCTGTGATGCTTGTGTATAGTTCGTCAAGCAGACTTGCTTATGATAAACAGCACGGAGATTTGACCTATTATATCCTGCGCCATTCATTCTTCTTAGTGCTTAGTATTGTTGTCTTGGTAGTGACTTGTAAAATTGAGCCGATGCGTTTTGCTCAGTTTTCTATTGTCGGATTAATTGTAGGTGTTGCAACTGTTTGGGCTGTTCTTTTTATAGGAAAGGATATTAATGGATCGTCGCGTTGGATTAGTATTGGTGCGTTTTCTTTTCAACCCTCTGAGATAGCCAAAGTGGCTTTAGTCGTCTTTGTTGCGAAGGTGCTTGCCTTACATACAAAGAACCCTAAAGAGGCATTTTGGCCAATTATAATAGCCTCGGCACTTGTATGTTTTCCAATTCTCATTGAGAATCTCTCAACAGCTCTTCTGATAGGGACCACTATATTTTTGATGATGATTATAGGCTGTGTACCTACTCGATACATACTTGGTATAGTTACAAGTGTTGTTCTTGTCGGAGTCGTATTACTTTATTTGCCAGGGCAATTTCAGCCCAAACGATTCGAGACATGGAAGGGACGAATCGAACGATTTATGAATGAAGATGAGGAAGGAGTGCAATCTAAGGGTAAGAATTATCAAGCTCTGCAAGCAGAATTGGCTGTAGCTAATGGTGGAGTCTTTGGGGTTGGACCAGGAAAAAGCTATGCTAAGAATTTCTTGCCTATGGCTTTCTCGGATTTTATATATAGTATAATCCTCGAGGAGTATGGATGGGTTGGAGGTTTTGTGGCGGTGGCGCTTTATTTTTTTATCTTATATAGAGCAATGGTAATAAGCCGTAGATGCGAAAAGGCCTTTCAAGCCTATCTGGTTCTTGGTTTATCTATACTAATTGTATTACAGGCAATTATTAATATGTCTGTAGGAGTTGGTATTATTCCAGTCACTGGACAGACCCTGCCACTTCTCAGTATGGGAGGAACTTCAAACGTTTTGATGAGTTTTGCCTTGGGTATTATATTGTCGATTAGTGCATATAATCCTGGACGAAAAGCAAAAAGCTCAGTTGTCTCTTCCGAAACAAGTCGAATTGAGCAACAGAGAGTGAGTAGGGACGTTGAGTTTGGGGATGATGATGAATAGAATATGTCAATAACACGATTATATTGATTTTTGAAATAAGAGGATTATGAGAGTAATAATTAGCGGAGGAGGTACGGGTGGTCATATTTTCCCTGCCATATCAATAGCAAATGCGTTGAAAGAGGCTGATTCAACGACAGAGATACTGTTTGTTGGAGCCAAAGGAAAGATGGAGATGGAGAAGGTGCCAGCTGCTGGATATAAGATAGAGGGTTTGCCTGTTGCGGGTTTTCATAGACAAATTAATATCCGTAACATAGGAAGGAATATGCTTTTCCCTTTTAAGCTTGTAGCGAGTATGTTCAAAGCATGGAGTATTGTGCGCAGCTTCAAGCCTGATGTGGCTGTTGGTGTTGGCGGTTATGCAAGCGGTCCTGTCCTACGCTGTGCAGCTTCAGCAGGAGTCCCATGTCTCATACAAGAGCAGAATTCATATCCTGGAGTGACCAATAAAATATTGGCGCAAAAGGCGAAGAAAATCTGTGTAGCCTATCCTAATATGGAACGATTCTTCTCTGCTGAGAAGATTATAATGACTGGCAATCCCGTCAGGCAGCAGTTGCTTAATAGCACAACTCGAGAGGAGGCAGCAAAAGAATTTGGGTTAGATGCATCAAAACCAGTCATATTAGTTATTGGCGGAAGTCTTGGCGCACGTTCCATTAATAATGGAATAAGTGAAACGCTCGACATTTTGGATGATAATGTTCAGTTGCTTTGGCAGACAGGTAAGATATATTTTGAAGGTGTCAGCAACCTTCTTGCTAAGAAGAAGCGTGAAAATGTTAAGGCTATGGACTTTATAAAACGTATGGACTTAGCTTTCTCTATTGCAGATGTCGTTGTGTCTCGTGCTGGTGCCAGCAGTATCTCAGAGTTGGCACTTCTTGGGAAACCATCAATATTGGTGCCTTCTCCTAATGTCAGTGAAGATCATCAGACGAAGAATGCTATGGCTCTGTCGAACGTAGGGGCTGCTGTGTTGGTAAAGGACGCAGATACAAAACAACTTATTGAGGTTGCAATGCGATGTTTGTCAAATAAAGAAAAGCTTAAAGAGTTGAGTGATAATATTCGTAGCTTTGCTAAACCGACTGCAGCATCAGATATTGCTGTTGAGGTAAGGAAACTTGTGGTTGAGAAGAATTAAATTAATTAAAGTACAGGAATGGTCGACAATATTTATTTCATAGGTATCGGGGGAATAGGTATGAGTGCTCTGGCACGTCATTTCAAATTTGTCGGAAAAAATGTGGCTGGTTACGATAAGACACCTTCGCGTCTGACTAATGAGATACAGTCGGAAAAGATTTCTGTTATCTTTGAAGATGATGAGAATCTAATCCCTGAGACATTCAGAGATAAGGAAGATACGCTTGTTGTCTATACCCCAGCAATTCCAGCGGATAGTCATATCTATCAGTATTTTCTAAAAGGTGGATTTAATCTTCAAAAGAGAGCTACCACTTTAGGAATGCTGACGAAAGAACTTGACGCAATATGCATATCTGGAACACATGGGAAAACGACCACATCGACTCTTGTAGCGCATATCTTAAGGAACTCAACAGTCGGATGTTCTGCCTTTCTCGGTGGTATATCAGCCAATTATGCAACAAATTACTGGAGCAATGCGGAGAGTTCATTTGTAGTGACTGAAGCTGATGAGTATGATCGTTCGTTCCTTCATCTCTATCCCTATTTGTCGCTCATTACAGCCATGGATGCTGATCATCTTGATATATATGGCAATATAAAAGAGCTTCGTAAGGCCTTTCATCAGTTTGCCTCTCAGACACAATGCGGCGGCTCTGTAGTCTATAAATATGGAATTGATTTCGATGAGAGTGTTGTGGATGAGGATGTGGAGATCTTTACCTATTCATGTACTAATGCAAAGGCCGATTTCTACGCATCAAAGATAATTCTGACTCCAGAGGGCTTATATAGTTTTTGTTTCAATAGCCCGATGGGGCAGATAAGTAATTTGGTATTAGGGTTGCCCGGACTGCATAATGTTGAAAATGCCGTGGCAGCTATAGCTCTCGCTACATTAGCAGGGGCTCAAGATGATGAGATAAGAGAGTCGCTTCTCTCATTCCGAGGGAATAGACGAAGATTCGAGTTTCATCTAAGAACCCAAGAGATGGTTCTTATAGATGACTATGCTCATCATCCTCAGGAGATAGCAACAATGCTTAATTCTGTTAGGTCTCTATATCCAAATAGAAAACTGACAGTATGTTTTCAACCACATCTATACACGAGAACGCGTGACTTTGCTGATGACTTTGCTAAATCATTGTCAATAGCCGATAGAGTCTTCTTGCTCGATATCTATCCAGCTCGTGAGTTGCCGATAGAGGGTGTTAGCAGTTCTATGTTAGCTGACAAGATAGAGGGAAATAATAAAGTGTCATTGACAACAAAAGAGCGACTTGTTGAAGATCTTGTAGCAGAGCCACTTGAGGTTGTCGTAGTCATGGGCGCTGGAGATATCGACAGATTGCTTGAACCTATTGCGGATAGAATGCAACAAATTTTGAATGCAAGGTAATGCGCAACGTAACACATAGAATATTACAAATAATGGCTATGGCTCTTATGACAGTCTATTTCCCGATTGTCATGGGATTTGTGTCTGCTGCCCATTCTGAGGTCGAATGTAATGAGATAACCACGAAGATTTATGGAAATGATAACGAGGTGTTGATATCAGCAGGAGAACTGTCCAAAATAGTCTCATTATCATTCCCAGACCTGAAAGGTCGCAAATTGGAGAATATAAATCTGAACGAAATAGAGACGACCATTGAGCAGAACAGCCCAGCTGTAAGAAGATGTGAGTGTTATGCAACTCCAGGTGGAGTATTGCACGTCGAGATAGAGCAACGAAAACCAATCATGCATGTCTTTACGAGTGGGACTTCTTACTATATGGATGCTGAAGGGTATAGAATTGTGTCGCGAGGTGATACTCATGCCTATGCATTGGTTGTCAGTGGAAATGTCGGAGCAATGCTCGATGGAACAGAATTGATACAGCTATGTCAATATATTGTAAATGACGATTTTTGGAAGGCTCAAATCGAGCAGGTGTATGTGACGGACAAGAGTGAGTATATTCTCGTTCCTCGAGTAGGAAATCATATTGTTGAATTCGGAACTATCGACAATATGGAAGAGAAGTTTCATAACCTTCATACATTGTATACCAAAGGATGGGATAAGATGGAGTGGAATTTGTATAAAAAAGTCAATTTGAAATATAAGGGACAAATAGTGTGTACGAAAAAATAGAGGATTTATTATTATAGTGCTTATGGAAAATGTTGTTTATTCTTTCGACTTGGGAGCAAGTAAGCTCCGTTTGGTTGTGGCGGAACCTGCCTTAGGTAAACCTTTTGATATGAATATTCTTGCTGCCGAGGAGTCTTCGTTCAAAGGGATGAAACGAGGACAAGTATTTGACATGGAAAAGGTCTCTTTTGAAATATCGAATATTATTTCGAGAGTGGATAAGACGGTGAAAAAGAAATGCGGTTCTGCTAAGCAACATTTTTGCATTAACATAGGTGCGCGTCTGTATAAACTTGAGTACAAGAATAAGTCGTATGAAGTAGGTCAAAAAGCTGTAACAGAACAGATGCTACGTAAATTTCAGGAGGATATTAAAGGGACGTTGTCAGACGATTCAAATAGTGTTATTCTTGATAGTTATCCTGTATCTTATTCGTTTGATAATGCACCGGAGATCGAATCGCCAATAGGATGTGCGGGAAAAGAACTGCATATTAAAAGCATAATAATTTCTACGACAACAAGTATCGTTAATTCCTATAATTCCTTGTTTGAGAATACAAACAATTTTGATTTGTTGTTGCCTACAGCATCAAGCAAGTTGAATGTACTCTTGTCGCCGCAGCAGAAGAAAGCAACTTTTGCGCTTGTTGATTTTGGTGCAGGAATCATAAGTGTGGCCGTATCAAAAAATGGAAAGGTTATAAATGATACAACTATTCCATTGGGGTCGTCATTGGTGACGGAAGATATAGCTTCAGGACTTGAAATAACACAAGAAGAAGCCGAATTCGTGAAATGTAATCTGAATAGAGTTCTTACTCGTAAGGAGCGCTACCTTGAGATAAGGATGAAAGGAAAGGAGGAGGGTTTTAATGTAGACGTTAAGAAACTTAATTTCATCGTTCAGGCAAGAATAAACGAACTCGTGGCTTATATCAATAGTGCATTGTCGAAGTCGTATGTACTTAACGACCTTGAGGCCGTCTACCTCGCAGGAGATGGCTCTAAGCTTTATGGATTTAAAGAGGCTCTTGCAAAGAATCTTTCTTCATTGGAAAAACTGAATAATAGGGTGGTGCTTCTAAAGGAGGGTGATTATTCGGACCCTGTAATTTTTAATTATGCTGGTGCTGTCGGAGTGGCTTCTGCTTATATTGAAAGAAAACTCTCTTTCTGGACGCCACAAATACAATTTTCTGAAGTAGAAGATAAAGTTGAGGAAAAGGTGAAAGAGGAGCAACCTCCAAAAGAGACTGATTCAAAAGAAAAAGCGAAACAGAAAGAAAGGTGGTCTTTGGGCAAAATTATTGATAAAGCCACTGAGAAATTATTCTCTCAAGAAGACGGAGACGATATCTGATTTTTATAACATCAGTAAACTAAATTAATCATTATGGTAGACATTGAAACTATTCTCGAAGGGAGCAATGGTGCACCACTAACAGCTAAAATTAAGGTTATTGGTGTTGGTGGCGCAGGTTCAAATGCTGTTGAATATATGTATAATGCAGATGTGAAGAATGTTGACTTCATTATTTGTAATACAGATTGTCAAGCATTGATGCATAACAAAGTTCCCAATAAAATACAGTTGGGCAAGAATCTCACAAAAGGTCTTGGAGCAGGTAGTGATCCCAATGCTGGTCTTGAGAGTGCCAAGGAGTCGTTGTCGCAGATTGAAGAGATGCTTGAAGGTGCTGATATGGTTTTTGTAACTGCTGGAATGGGTGGTGGAACAGGAACGGGAGCAGCGCCTCTCATTGCAAAAACGGCTAAGGATAAGGATATATTGACTGTTGGCGTTGTCTCTATTCCATACCGATTCGAGGGAACTGAGCGCATAGCAGCTGCATACGATGGAATAAAAAGAATGTCGGAAGCAGTAGACTCTATCATAGTACTTAATTCAGAGCGACTTCGAGAGATGTATGGAAATATGGAGCTTGATCAGGCGATGTCGATGAGCGATGAAGTGCTTGCACAAGCTGTCAGAGGTGTAACCGAGGTTGTTACAACCTATGCTCGTTACAATGTTGATTTTGCTGACCTCCGGACATGTATGAAAGATAGCGGTGTCTCACTGATTGGTGTCGGACAGACGAGTGGAGATGATAAGGCGCTTAAAGCACTTCATCAAGCACTTAGTTCGCCTATCATAAATAATCATGATATTCGTGGTGCTAAGCATGTGATTGTCTATTTTATGACTCCGCCGAAAGAGAGTGGCTACGGTTTGTCTGTTGATGAGATTAGTGATGTTAGTGATAAGGTTCGAGAGTTGACTGACATTCCGAATGGAGAAAATGTCAAGCGTTTGATTTGGGGCTCTGGCTTTGATGAATCGTTGAAAGATGAGGTGCGCATTACAGTCATTGTTACAGGATTTCAGGATGATGTCTTTGAAACCGTTTCTCACGAACCCGAAGTTAAGGTCCTTGAGGTCAATACAGAAGGAAATCTTGTAGAAGAATATCTCTACAAGGATGAGTCTGGTTCCTCTTTTGTAATTAAAGAGCCAGAGAACAGGGAGGCTATTGATAAGATGAATATGCTATACGATAAGACTGACGACCTGACTATGTTGGAATCTTATGATATAACAGAATTGGAAGAGGTGAAAACACTTCCAATAGATGAGTTGGAGAAAGATAATGTATTGGAAACTATAGAAAGAACACCAGCATATATTAGATGGGGTAAAAATCAAAATAGATCTTGATATGAATTTTTTAGAACAAATTACAGAGGATATCAAATCTGCAATGAAGGCGCGTGATACTAAGTCGCTTGAGGCAGTCAGAGGTATCAAGAAAGAGTTGCTCGAGGCGCAGACTAAGGGTGGTCAGCATGAGCTTCAGGATGATGAGATTATGAAGATTCTTCAGAAGATGGTTAAGCAACGTCAGGATTCGGCAGCTCTCTACAAAGAGCAGAATCGTATGGACCTGGCTGAAGAGGAGCTCAGTCAAGCTGAGGTGATAAGTCGCTATTTACCTAAGGCTCTTTCAGTAGATGAGATAGAAGCAGCACTCAAGGAGATAATAGCACAAGTCGGAGCATCTTCTCCCAAGGATATGGGAAAAGTGATGGGTGTCGCAACCAAGCAGTTCGCAGGACGAGCTGATGGCAAGATGGTTTCAGACACTGTTAAACGTCTTCTTGCTCAGTAGAATACTCATTATCATCGACAGCATCATCGTCGATGCTGTCGGTTGAATAGATTAAATTATGAAGGGCTGTTAGGGCATTGCAGAGATGCAGTCCCCAATAGCCCTTAAAGTCTTCATATACCTTGAGTTCAGCGTCGTGCGAAATTTCATCTATGCCCATTTCGCATGATGCACAATAGTTCTTCAGGCTCTGGTAGATGTCAGCCATGTCCTCAGAAATGCTGGCTTGCATGACCTCGTCATTACGCCTTACATCTTCGAGTCGTATATACTCATCGTTGCTCCCAAGAGCATCCGACAACGAGTCCCATATATTCTGATATGTAAATTCATCGACAGCTTCTGAAAGCTCACCATCCAAAAAATAATCTTCCTCTTTGATGTTTAGTACAGAGGCTCTTACGTATAAGTAGCCTAACATTCGAGAGGCCACTTTCTTGAAATCGCTCCTTGAGTAGCGACCACAATTCTCTACCAATAGACAGTATTCCTTTGCTACTGTCAGGAATTCAATATTCATATTCTTAATAGTGAGTATGACCGTTACTTATTTTTTGTAGCAGAGGAAGAAACCATTAACCATCTCTTTTGGTAGCTTCTTTGAGAAGATACTAACAATTGGAACAACAATAAAACCACCGACCATCGCAATAGCTCCGCAGTTGATAGGATTAATAGGATTTTGTAGTATCATATTAACCACTGTTAGACCAACGCCCCAAATGAAACAAGCCCATACAGAAGATGTCGTGACGCCTTTCCAGTAGAGTCCTAACATGAATGGTGCAAGGAAAGCTCCTGCCAATGCACCCCATGATATGCCCATTAACTGGGCAATAAATGTTGGAGGATTGAGTGCTATCAGCAGAGATATCACAATGAAGAAAACTATAAGCATTCTGAGAACCACAACCTTACGACGTTCTATCTTTTCTGATATTACCTCGTCAATTAATCCCTCTTCAACTTCGCCCTTCGATGACTTCTTGTCTCTGTATATGAGGTCTAAAGTCATTGTTGAAGAAGAAGTGAGAACTAACGATGCCAATGTCGACATAGATGCGGAAAGAACGAGGAGTACGACCATTGCTATTAGGATGTCTGGTAATGATGTGAGCATTGATGGTATTATAGCATCAAAATCGAGACGACCGTTTGGAAGTGTCGGGGGAGTTCCAAAAAGACGGCCGAACCCTCCGAGGAAGTAACAGCCTCCAGCAACAATCAAAGCGAATAGAGTTGATATTATAGTGCCTCGGCGTATAGCGCTCTCATCAGTGATACTATAGAACTTACCTACCATCTGAGGCAGTCCCCATGTGCCTAAGGATGTAAGTATTACTACGCCCAACAAGTTCCAAGGGTCTGGTCCCCATATGTCGGCAAATGCACCATTGACATTAGGGTCGTTGTCAGAGGGAAGGCTTGCCATCGTTTCAATGGCATTAATCATACCTCCTTTAAGATTCAATACAGCGATAATCACTAACACTATGCCAAACAACATGATGATGCCCTGGATGAAGTCGTTGACTGCTGTTGCTCTGTACCCACCAAGGATTACATACAATGCTGTCAGTATGGCCATGATGACAGCACAATACTCGTATGGAATTCCAAAGCCCATTTCAAATAGTGTGCTGATGCCTTTGTAAACGCCAGCAGTATATGGAATCAAGAATACGAAGACTATGATGCTTGCAGCGACACGAAGCGACTGTGAGTTGTAGCGAGTACCAAAGAAGTCGGGCATCGTACAACTGCTTATGTGTTGTGTCATAAGC
The DNA here is from genome assembly GCA_021443545.1 of Marinilabiliaceae bacterium. GTDB lineage: Bacteria > Bacteroidota > Bacteroidia > Bacteroidales > Marinilabiliaceae > W3P20-009. Next base: position 101,401 of record JABUTU010000082.1, read on the forward strand.
TTTGTTCTGCGCCCCAAAAATATCCAGGCAAGTAGTGAACCTAACAAAGCATTGCCAACACCAATCCATGCCGAACTGAGTCCGTATTTCCATCCGAATTGACCTGCATAACCAACAAAAACAACAGCTGAGAAATAGCTTGTGCCATAAGCAAAAGCAGTGAGCCATCCTCCGACTTTTCTTCCTCCCAAAACAAAACCCTCTACACTTGAGGCTTGTTTGCGTGAGTAGAGTCCGACGCCAATGGTGACGATAAAGAAGATGATTGTGAGAGTAATTTTTATAAGCATTGTGATTCGATTTTATTTCTTAATTAAACCGGACTTGCATCTGACACATGAGTGCATGACAATTCTCTTGTTTCGTGCCGTTCCGACCGTTGTTGAAGAAGGTCTTGTAGTCGGTGTTGGCACTCTTATATACGTACTGCATCTGGAATCGACACCTCTTAAAAAACCAATATTGGAAGCCAGCTACGACTTTGTGCATATCGCATTTATTGTCGGTATTGAAATTGAAATAGTCGTAGCTCCCTACTAAATCCCATTTGCCAGGGACTATAGACCAGCTGCCTGTCAGGTATGCACCTCGACTCGTAACATCCGCATCCTTGCCTGTCAGAAACTCTCCGTGCAAGCCGAATGACTCTGTTTTGATGTTGAAACCAATGGTAAAACGATTTCGGGTGTAAAGACTATCTTTATCTATTTTATGGTTAAAGATAGGAGCACTCACCAGTGATGTGCCCTTCCCAATCTGTCCTGTAGCGCATAGCGTGAGGTTGTTAGTTGGATGCAACTCTATACGTCCGACAACAATCTTATTATTGTCTTTGTCTTTTACGTTTATGCCAGAGCCGTTGAGAATGTCAAGCTCGTATTTCAGGAACTTATTGTTGGTCTCGCCCAAAAAGGCCAAGCCCTGTTCTCTTCCGTATTGAACACCATTTAGCGGGTCGGAACCACAGCCTGTCAGATAGGTAACACCCTCAGAATAGACATCTATAGTCTCCATGGCCGTCGGTGAAAGCGGATTCTCATACGACAAGCCATGCTTAAACTGTCCAAAGCGGATAGTCAAGGCGTTGTTTCTTGTGATACGAAAATCAGTGAAATACTCCTGAACAACGCTGTTGAAGTCGTGCATAAACTGAAATGACCAACGTTCTGTTATCTTTGCATTGACCCAAAAGACTGTTCGTTTACAGAGAAATGAGTTGCTCCTCTTTCCTCCGGCATTTTGGAAATAATACCAACCCTGTGCATATCCATGTATTTGTATGCGAGATGCAACATCTGCAAGCCAATCAATCGTATCGCCACCTGTTTTCTGAATGTCTAATTGTTGAGCAAGTGTAGAACCTGTCGAGTCGTCTTTGTCTGATGATTCCAAAGTTGCATTGTCGGGTGTGGCCATCATTGTCGCGCACGCCAGGAATGTAGAGATAATAACAAGAACCTGTTTTATCATAGATTCGAATTGGTGTAAATATTCTGTTTGTTGTCAATGTCGGTGCAAAAGTAACAATTTTCATCAAATCTCCTTTGTTGTATAACAGAAAATTGTCTATGATTAATGAATTCATGGTGTTTGGAAGTTATGCGGTGCATTTTATGATAAATCAATATTCCTAAAAGCTGGAGAGGATTGATGAAGGTGTGATGCACATAATAAAAAAGGATGTGTCATCTGTTGCTGACACATCCTCTTAAAACTATGTTGGAATGTGGTTAGAGTCTCTTGTAGTCTTCGGGAATGACGAACAATTCAGGAGTTGAATCAGTTTTGAAGTCTGTAGCTCTATACGACTCGTTCTCGCCGTCAATCTTACCTTCAATTACGAATACAATTCTGTTCCAGCCTCCGATTTTGCTGAGTTCACTATTCTCTTTTGATGTGTATATTTCGCATTTGTTGCCCAGGATTGTCTCTGACGTGGTAATCCAGTTTGTGGCAATCTTGTCGTCGTCGTTCAGGTATTTATTTAGGTCGTCTCCATAGTTCACAGCTGCATAGTATGCCTCTCTGCGGAATACGAACCAAAGAGCCTGGTACGAGCCCAAGATGTTAGGATTGTAGGTCTTGTTTGTGTCGTCGATGTAGACGAATTCACCGCTATTGGCTATGATGCGGGAAACTGAAAGAGCACCTGTCTCCTTGTTTGTTGACTTTGTCTCGATTGCAATGTTATCACCATAGTCTTCGAATGTGACGGTGATGCAATCGTTGTAGACGATAGTTCCCTTCTCAATCAAGAAGAGATGTCCAGAACTGATTTCTGAAGACTCAGCTTCGATAGCTTGTGCTGCACGGGTTATGTCAACCATTTCTTCTACTTCATCACAAGCGGTAAAGGAAAGAGTAGCCACAAGAAGGGCAATTGCTTGAAAAGATTTTCTCATTTGAATTTGGTTATTTATATAGTTTATATCATGTTATAACTTGCGCAAAAATATGCATAATATCGAATAAAACAACTATTTTGAGAAAATTTTGCGAGGATAGTCTCAGAATGTATATTTGAATGATATGCTGAAGTTTTCCTTGACCTGGAATTTACGTGTCTCATTGTCGTAGTATCGCAACTCAAAAAGCAGACGAGTAGTGAGGTATCTGTTGATTTGCATTGATATGATGTTTTCCCAATCGAAGCGTTTCTGTCCATCTTTGTGAAAAAATTCGTAGAAGAGCTCCATCTTAGTTGAATAGTCGATACCGTAAGTAATTGTCTTCTTCCACGTTGTTGTGATTGAAAAACCGTTAACCCATTCGCTTTTTTTCTCTTTCTTTATGCCATAAGCTGTCTGGTCAATCTTTGTTGTGTCAAGTACAAAAGTCAGGGAAGTTGTGAACGGAGAGAGAAGAAGACTTAAGTCTTTTGTCTTGTAATCCATACCGACAATAAACTGCACATAAGTAGGAGAGAGAAATGTACTCTTTGGTTTTTTCTTTTCTGTGTCGGACTTAGCATAGTTTCGGAAGAGCTGTGTCTTGAATGTTGATTTTACGGAGTAGAACCATTTATTGACAGCTTTTACTCCGTATTTGGTTGACAAATCCAGTACGTCGTCTGAGACACGGGTTCCTAACGACGATGTGTGGGTAAGTCCGACCTTATGTGTTCCAGCTGATTCCCATTCAACTCGGTTGTGCTTGTATGTCATGGTGGCACGCATATCACTTAAGAGTGTCAGACTACTTTCACCACCCTTTATCCAATTGGCAAGAAGTAGTTGTGAGAGCTGCATATTCTCTTCTCCTGATATTTTCCAGGGACTCTCTTTCTCCTTTGGCTGTTGCTTGATCTTAGCATCATCATCAAAATCTTTAGTGAAGATACGAGCCAAGGATGAGTTGTCACTACCTCGGAGTGTCATTCTACGTCCATCTTTTACTTCACGCCATGGTTCTGGGATCTCGCTCCACGTCGTTTTTATTAATGAAGGTGTTGTAGATGCCGTCTTGATGCGTAACGACTCAATGTTGCTTGTGTTTGCCTGCATCCATTGGCGAAAGTCAACGCCACTCCGTAGATGAGTCATAGCTGAGTTGAGACTATCCACATTGAACCGGTTGAAGTTGATAGGGTAATATTTCATATAGAGCGGTTTGGCTACAAACATAACCTGCATTGGAAGCGTAGAGTATCTGTCGGTAATAGCCAGTTCGTCTCTGAAATCTATACTCTTGATATATGTAGAATCAACCGAGAGGTCGGTTAGCCATGTCAAGACGGTGTCGTTATATGTGACGTAGACTTTTTTTTGAGGAAGAATGGTGCTTTTCCACACCTGCGACATAATAGAAGATGTGAAGCACGTGATTAGTATAGAGGCGAGTATATATCTGTAATAATTGTACATGAGAGAGAAAGGTGGTTTCATTGTCTATTCGTAGCTTACGTGTGTCAGAACTTTGCGGTAGACGGAGAATATTTTGCTCTTTGAGACAAACCCGACGTATTGGCGTCCACTGACGACAGGAAGGTTCCACGCTCCAGTGCGTTCAAATTTATCCATGACGCTTTCCATTGTCTCGTCAGTTCTGACAAGTGCTGGAGGAATGGTCATTAAGTCTCGCACGAGAGTCGTTGTGTAGAGTTCGGTGTTGAACATTATCGAGCGAATGTCGTTAAGAAGAACAACACCCGTCAATTCACCCTTGCTGTTGACTACAGGAAATAGGTTGCGTGATGATTTAGCAATTGAACCTGCCAATTGCCCCAAATTCCAATCACCTTCAACAATAGAGAAGTCTGTCTCTATGACTTTGTCGAGGTGCATCAAAGTCAGAACAGCCTTGTCTCGTTGGTGCGTCAGCAATTCTCCCTTAGCTGAGAGGGGTTTTGTATATATGCTGTCGGGTTCAAAATATGACATTGTTACATGACTTACAGTGCTGACCAGCATTAATGGAATCAGTAGATTGTAACCGTTTGTTATTTCAGCAATCAAGAATATCGAAGTTAGAGGTGCGTGCATGACACCACTCATGACGCCAGCCATGCCGACGAGCGTGAAAGCTGGAATAGAAAGAGGTGAAGTGTATCCAAGAGTGTTAAGAGAGTAGGCAAAAAAGAATCCACTTACACCACCCATAAAGAGAGAGGGAGCGAATGTGCCACCGACACCACCTGCAGCTGTCGTTGCAGCTGTGGCAAAGGGTTTGAAAAGCATTATCCCCAATGCAAAGAGCGCCAATGCCCACTTGTTGCCATTTAGGAGCGCCAATGGGGATCCTGATATTATGTCGCCCTCGCTATTACTTAGAAGAGTCGTTATTGAACCATATCCTTCGCCATAGAGGGGAGGAAAGAGAAATATGAGTAGGCCAAGCAGTAGAGAACATAATATCCATCTTGCATATTGGTTTTTAATTTTGGCCATACGTTTCTCAAAAAACCAGAGACTGCGGGTGAAACTGAGGGATACGAAACCAGTCATAATTCCAAGGAGAGCAAAATATGGCAACTCTCTCATTTGGAATATGCAGTTCATATTGATGTCAAATTCAGCTGCCCTGCCAAGAAACATATATGTTATGCTGGTTGATGTTATAGCGGCTGTCAGGAGTGGGACAATGCTTGCCAACGTTATGTTGAGCATCAATATCTCGAGCGTGAAAATCATACCGGCAATAGGAGCCTTGAATACACCAGCTATACCTCCAGCTGCGCCACAAGCCATGAGTAGTGTTATAGTCTTGTAGTCCATGCGGAATAGTTTTCCGATGTTCGAGCCTATGCTGGCTCCCGTCAGGGCAATAGGAGCCTCGGCTCCAACAGAACCACCAAATCCAATAGTGAACGAACTCGTAAGGATAGATGAATAACTATGGTGCTTGCGCAGACTACTACCATTGCGGGAAATAGCATATAGAATTTTTGTGATGCCATGACCTAAATTGTCTCTAATCAGAAACTTGACAAGTATCATGGATATGAAAATACCTATAGCAGGTGCAAGTAACAAGAGGAAGTTGTAGTCAAAAGATGCAAAGTTGTCGACTACGAATCGTTTAACGAAACTAATGGCGTTCTTTAGGATGACAGCAGCTAATCCACTGACAATCCCGACAATAAGGCTTAGCATTATGACATAGTAACGCCCTTCCTGCCAGTTCATCTGACTTTCAGAAATGCGTTCTGTCCATTTCAGGATAAATTGCTTAAACCCTTTCATGTGGCAAATATACACACGAATGGACATCCGTACAAACTCAATACGTTAATACATGTTAAGTTGCTTTTTTGTTGTTATTATGTGATATGCTATTATGAGGGTTCTATACCTACCGAATATATTATTTTTCAGATTGTTTCTATCGTTAAAACAAATCTCCTTCGTTTTACTCGTATCATCTCTTTTTTGTTTGTCTTCTTTTTATCCTCGTCTAATATCACTAACTTTGTGCCAAAGATTTTCATGCGGAGGCATCATAATGATAAAGAATAAGAGTTTAGTCTCGATAACCGATTTTTCAAGAGAAGAGATTCTTCATGTCTTGGATCTTGCGGCTCAGTTTGAGTCGAACCCTAATCAGCCTATTTTGCAAGGGCATATCATTGCAAGTCTGTTTTTTGAACCCTCAACCAGAACCCGTCTTAGTTTTGAGACAGCTATGAACCGTCTTGGTGCACGAGTGATTGGTTTCTCAGATCCTGGTGTGACGAGTGCTACGAAAGGCGAGACCCTGAAAGATACAATCAAGATGGTGTCGAATTATGCCGACCTCATTGTGATGAGACATCCTCTTGAGGGCGCTGCCCGTTATGCCAGTGAGCAGAGCCGCGTCCCAATTGTCAATGCAGGTGACGGAGCTAATCAGCATCCATCGCAGACTCTGCTTGATATGTACTCTATCAGAAAGACCCAAGGACGCCTTGAAGACCTTAAGATTGCTATGGTGGGTGACCTTAAGTATGGTCGTACAGTGCACTCTCTTATTCAAGCAATGAGCGATTTTAACCCGACTTTTTACTTTGTTGCGCCAGATGAACTCAAGATGCCTAATGAGTATAAACAGTTCCTTGACGAACGAGGCATTCGTTATGAGGAGTATACGGATATGGCTGATGTCTTGCCTAAGGCAGATATTCTTTATATGACGCGAGTCCAAAAAGAGCGTTTTGCCGACCTTATGGAGTATGAGAGGGTGAAAAATACGTATGTTCTCCACAATGCCATGCTTGACGATACAAAGGACAATCTGAAGATTCTTCATCCATTACCACGTGTTGGTGAGATTTCGGAAGATGTTGATTTGAATCCTAAGGCTTATTATTTCAAGCAGGCAGAAAATGGTATGTATACTCGTATGGGTATAATAGCAGGAATTTTAACAGGTATGTAGCATTATGGAAAAAGAACTGAAAGTATCTGCCATAAAGAATGGCACGGTAATCGATCATATCCCAGCAGAGAACCTATTCAAGGTTATTTCGATTCTTGGACTTCAAAACATTCCTAATCAGATAACGTTTGGAACTAATCTTGAAAGTCAAAAATTAGGTCGAAAGAGTATCATCAAGGTTTCTGACAAGTTTTTTGAGGGTGATGAGATTAACAAGATAGCATTGGTAGCGCCTCAGGCTAAACTCAACATAATTAAGGATTATGAAGTTGTAGAAAAGCGAGTTGTGGATGTCCCTGAAGATATTGTCGGTTATGTGAAATGCGTCAATCCGAAGTGTGTCACTAATTTCCAACCTATTACAACTCGTTTCAGAGTGATAGGAAAATCTCCACTTCAGTTGCGTTGCCACTATTGTGAAAAGACAACTTGTGAGAACCAAATGGTAATTATATAAGTATTATTACTGATTTCTGATGAGAATTTTGTATACTCTCCTGCTGATTCTTGGCGTGACGCCGTGTTTGGCGCAGGTGAACATAAAGACAGTTCAATCTGATTTCGAAAAGGGGCTTTTTGAAAAGGTTATATCGACCCTCGAGCCCGCACTTCAGAAAAGTGACAAAGATGCACGCCAGAACTATTATCTCGGAGCTGCATATGTTATGACTAATCAGAAGACGTCTGAAGCAATACGCCGTCTTAAATACGCTCAACTCAAAGGGGTTGTTTTGGAGGGGCACTACTATATAGGCCGGGCTTATCAAAATGATTATGAATACGAATTGGCGCGCCAGAGTTTTGAGAAGTATCTCAAGACAACCAAGACACATAAGTTTGAAGAGGAGTGCAACAAGGCTATTGAACAATGCAATATTTGTATTCCATTGGCGAGCAAGGTTTTCCGTGTTCGTGTGATTGATAAGTATCGGGTCACGCCAGATAGTCTTCTTGCTGTTTATAACCCATCCCGTGAGGTCGGTCAGGTCGTAAAAAACAGTGCTTTCTTTGAGTCAAATATCGACCCCGACGGCATCTTATTTAGGACAGAGCGAGGTGATGCTGTCTATTTTTCCATGACGAGTGGTGATAGTGACAACCCCTCTGAGTCGCTCTATAAGATGGAACGTCTTTTAGATGGATGGGGCGATGCAACATTATTGTCAGGGTTGCAAACGACAAGGGATGATGGCGTCCCTGTCGTAGATAAGACGCCAGTTATGATGACGGATGGTATAACTCTCTATTTCGCATCTAACCGACCAGGAGGAATGGGCGGTATGGATATATATCGGACAACGTATGATGCAGATAATCGTAGTTTCACTGAGCCTGTTAACCTTGGAGTTCCTTTCAATTCTCCTGCTGATGACTACCTCTTTGTTGCAGATGAATTTAGAGAGAGGGCGTGGTTTGCATCTACGAGGGAGACTCATGGCGACTCAGTTATGGTTTATGAAATATTATGGGATAATACCGTAATCAGATCATTCGCTCAGTCAACAGAAGAGATAAAGACGGCAGCGGCTCTTAATATAGATGAGGCTTTGGCGGGATTGCGAGACCATAATCCGGCTATGCCTGTTACGAATATTGCGTCAAGAGAAGTTTCGGAGTCCCAATCTGCTCACTCTGTTGCAAATGAGAAGCCTAAGTTCTCGTTTGTCGTGTGCGATAGCCTGACATATACCCAATGGGAGCATTTCAGGTCGGATGAGGCTCGGGCGGAGTACGAAAAATCATTCCAAATGCAGTCGCAACGTGATAGTCTTATGAAGGTGATGTCTGCTGGTCGTAAGGAGTTCCTGACTCTTAAAACGAACGAAGAAAGAAATGCAAAAATTGCTGAGATCCTTCGTGTGGAGCGTAGCATATATAGTATTGAGGATGAACTGGCTGTGCAGGGTGATAAAGTCAGAAATCTTGAAATGTCGCATATACAATCTTTGATAACTTCTGGGCAGTATGTCCCCCTAAATGCAATCAGAATACAGGAAAAAGTGTTTTCTCCTGATTGGGATGATTTGTTGGTTGAGGATGATTACCTTATGATGGATAAGTTGTACTTCGTAGACGTGCGGACACAAAGAGCTTCTACCTACTCTCCTCTGTTTACAAAACCCGAAATGTCAGAGTTGCAAGAGGCGGATAGTCTCGTGGCATGGGCAGGTTTAATGCAGATGGAGGTTGTTAAGATTGAAGAGTTGTTGTTGAAGGGCGAGAAGTTGAAGTATAGAGGCGAACTCCTCTCTTATGAGGAAACGAAGGAACGACTCTCTCTCTTGAGAAAAGCTTCGCTGGTATTGAATAATAGGTCGCTCGACTCAAAATTTGAGATTTTTGATGATAGATATGAGATGCTCGTTTCAAATATAAATAGTAATGTTGACTTGTCTGAAGTTGCTGATTTGAGGAACTCAGCCATTCGCGATTTCTCCCTTGTTGAGTCTATAACTATCAGCGATGGTGAAGACCAATTCTCCAAGGCAGGTTTGATGAAGAAACGAGGAATAAAGAGCTATGAGCAGGCATTACAACGACTTGTGAATCATATCGACGGAACATTTCCTTTGCCTGAGAAACAGAGCTCGGCAGGTGTTTTAAATATGGAGCTTGCTGAGGAGGCTTCGAAAACACAGGTGTATGATAGGAAGGAGAGTACAGGCGACCAGCAGTCTGAATCGGAGAGCGACATCTTAGAGCAACAAACAAAAGCGGATAAAAGCGTTACGGAAGTTGTTGAGGAGTCTCCAAACAAGCCAGACGAGAAAACATCCACCGAAGAGAGTGTAGAAAAATACAAAACAAACGTAGAGCAGCCATCATCAATAGGGGAGAGCGTATTCAAAATACAATTGGGAGTATTCAGAGGAAATCCAGATCCTGCAAAATTGTCAAAAGTAGGAAAGATTTCGACGGAACCTATCCCTGACAAGGGTCTGACAAAATATTTTGCTGGGTCATTTGCTACACGTGAAGAGGCAAATGCCCAGTTGGATTTCATCCATAAAATAGGTTTTCAGGGTGCCTTTGTGGTTGAGATGAAGCAATAATTATTTGAGAATAGGTAAAATACAATAAATAAAATGGCAAAAGAACTTACCCCACGTAGCGAGAATTATTCGCAGTGGTATAACGACCTTGTGGTAAAGGCTGATTTAGCAGAGACATCTGCTGTGCGTGGCTGTATGGTAATAAAACCTTATGGTTATGCTATATGGGAAAAGATGCAGCGTGCTCTTGATGATATGTTCAAGGAGACGGGACACGTGAACGCATATTTTCCTCTGCTAATCCCAAAATCGTTCCTTAGCAGAGAGGCTGAGCATGTCGAGGGCTTTGCAAAGGAGTGCGCTGTGGTGACTCATCATCGATTGATGAACGACCCAAACGGAAAGGGTGTCGTTGTCGATCCTGAGGCTCGTCTCGAGGAGGAACTCATTATCCGCCCTACATCGGAGACCATTATTTGGAATACGTACAAGAATTGGATATCATCATATCGGGATCTTCCTATACTTTGTAACCAATGGGCAAATGTTATGCGTTGGGAGATGCGAACACGTCTCTTTCTTCGTACAGCTGAGTTCCTGTGGCAAGAGGGCCATACAGCACACGCGACACGTGAGGAGGCTGAAGAGGAGGCTCAGAAGATGCTTCGTGTCTATGCTGATTTTGCAGAGAAATGGATGGCTGTACCTGTAATCAAAGGCGTCAAATCGGCAAACGAGCGTTTTGCAGGTGCTCTTGACACATATACAATTGAGGCTTTAATGCAGGATGGTAAGGCTCTTCAGAGTGGTACGTCACATTTTCTTGGTCAGAATTTTGCTAAAGCATTCGATGTGCAGTTCGTTAATAAGGAGAACAAACTCGAGTATGTATGGGCAACATCATGGGGTGTCTCAACACGATTGATGGGTGCTTTGATTATGAGCCACTCTGATGATAACGGACTTGTTCTGCCTCCTAAATTGGCACCAATTCAGGTTGTAATTGTTCCTATTTATAAGAAAGAAGAAGAACTCGCTGCTATTTCAGAGAAGGCATTGCAACTTGTAGCCGATTTAAAGGCCTTGGGTATCAGTGTTAAGTTTGACGATAACGACCAAAAGAAGCCAGGTTGGAAATTCGCTGAGTATGAGTTGAAGGGTGTACCAGTGCGAGTGGCTATGGGACCTCGCGATTTGGAGAAGGGCGAAGCCGAGATAGCACGACGTGATACACTTACTAAGGAGCAGATGCCATTTGAAGGACTTGCGCAGCGAATAAAACTCTTGCTCGATGAGATACAAGATAATATTTATAGGAAGGCTCTAACCTTTAGAGATTCGATGATTACTTGCGTTGATAGTTACGACGAATTCAAGAGGGTACTTATTGAGAAGGGTGGTTTCGTCTCTGCTCATTGGGACGGAACGACCGAGACCGAAGAGAAGATAAAGGAGGAGACGAAGGCAACGATTCGTTGTATTCCTTTCGGCAATCAGCCTGAAGAGGGAACTTGTATCTATTCCGGTAAACCGTCGCATCAGAGAGTTCTATTTGCAATTTCTTACTAATGGCTGGTTTCTATTCAATTTTGTTGCTCATTTTGAGCAACACTTTTATGACATTTGCGTGGTACGGACATTTGCGCTTTGGACATTTGCCCGCACTCCAGCGGTGGGGACTCTTGGGAGTCATTGTCATCAGCTGGGGAATAGCATTCTTCGAGTATTGCTGCCAGGTTCCAGCAAACAGAATCGGATTCATCGATAACGGAGGTCCTTTCTCGCTCATACAACTCAAGGTCATTCAGGAGGTGGTGTCGCTATCTGTTTTCACAATCTTCACACTGGCCCTTTTCCCGAATGAACAACTCCGGTGGAATCATATCATTGGTTTCATCTTCCTCGTTTTGGCGGTATATTTCATTTTTAAGAAATAGAAAACTTTTAATAACAAAAAATCTTTGCAAGCGGTTAGCTTGCAAAGATTTTTTGTTATTTTTTCAAAATAACGAAATAACGATATTTAGAAACAAAACATCGCCACAACGAAAATAAGAAAGTGTGTTTGTATTCTGAAAAATTTTCTATACTTTTGTCTGTTCACCAATGAAAAGCTAAGATTAATAAAGGCATTGTTTGGAACACCTTCTTCAATATATATGGCAAAACAGATTGTTTTATCCTGCTGGTATCATCACGAACGATGACGCCTCTCTACCTGTTGAGGTTCTTAATCCGGGAATATTGAACAAGGATGCTGGTCCAGACTTCTCATGTGCCATAATTAAGATTGGAGATACTCAGTGGGCGGGTAATGTGGAGATTCATGTCGATGGCAATGACTGGTACACTCATCATCATGATAAAGACCGAGCATACAACAATGTGATTCTGCATGTGGTCCAGAAAGCATCCGCAATACCTGCCAAAGATAGTAATGGAAGAGTTATTCCAGAGATAATACTCAGATTCCCAGACTCTATCTTGGAACGATTCGACACATTTTCACTCTCTCATTCCGTTATTAGATGTGCTGATTCGCTTGCGTGTATGCCACAACTTGTAAGGGATGCATGGCTCGACCGATTGCTCATCGAAAGAATGCAACAGCGTGTTGAGCTCGTTGAAAGTATTCTGACGGAGTGCGGGGGCGACTGGGAGCAGGCTCTTTTCTGCATGATTGCCAGATCTTTAGGACAGGGAGTCAATTCAGAACAATTGCAGACATTGGCACGACGTACGCCCTTGCGAATCGTTAAGAGACTCTCTTCTCAAATGGAGATAGAGGCATTGCTATATGGAGTAGCAGGTCTGCTTGATGAACTGAAAAGTGAGGATTCTGACGAGTATGTCAAGGTTTTAAAGCGAGAGTTTTCAGTGCTGAAAGCGCGTTATAGGGAGCTGCAGGGAGAGCTACAACCCATAATATGGAAACGCCTGCGCATCAGGCCTGGAAACTTCCCCGCTGTCAGGATAGCTCAGTTAGCATCAGTAGTATTTGCTTCAAAGGGAAACCTGTCGTCCCTTTACGCTACGATTGACATAAAGAGCATAGATAAATCCCTTAATCTGCAGGCCTCTCCATATTGGGAATCGCATTACGACCTTGGTCGAAGTGGCAGTGAGAAGAGTAGCAGAATTGGACATAGTAGCAGACGCCTGATATTACTTAATGGTATTATTCCATGGATGTATACTCGTGCGCGACTGGGAAGCGAAAGGGAAAAACAAGATAACATACTCAAAATGCTTGAGTTCGTCAAGCCTGAAACGAATAGCAAACTGGATAGTTGGATTGAGATCGGAATAAATCCTGAGAATGAAGCAGAAGCACAAGCGTTACTCATGCTTTATAATGGTTATTGCCAACACAACAAGTGCCTTCATTGTCATTGGTGTCATTACATACTCAAGAAAAAAATTAATATATGATAAAATCGATTCTGTTTGTTTGTTTAGGTAATATATGCCGTTCTCCTATGGCTGAGACTATAATGCGTGAGCTTATCCTTGAGAGAGGTATGGCTGATCAGGTTATGGTTGATTCTGCTGGAATTGCAAACTACCACGAAGGAGAGAGAGCCGATTCGCGTATGCGCAGTCATGCTGCGGACCATGGATATGATATACTTCATAGGAGCAGACCTGTGCTTGAAGAGGATTTCTATAAGTTTGATTTAATCGTTGGGATGGATAGTTCCAATGTTCGGGATCTTGAGTATAAGCGCCCAGCAGATTCGGAATCGAGGATTGAGATGGTTGCCAAATATGTTACGCCACCGCAACCATGTCCTGACCCCTATTATGGAGGGGCGGAAGGTTTTGAGTTTGTTATAACGCTTCTTGAAGAGGCATGTGAGAATATACTAAAACATGAAATACTTTAACCAATGAGATTAAAATTAATGTTTTTGCCGTTAGTTACGGCGGTTTTTATGTCGTCATGTTATAACAATGCCGACATTGTTGTTGAGAATACAGATTCTTGGCAACAGTTGCACTATTCGAAACCAGCCATGGGGTGGACCGATGCCCTTCCAATAGGAAATGCGCGTCAGGCAGCTATGATATTCTCGGGGGTAGAGAAAGATGAGATGCAACTTAATGACGAGACGTTCTGGGCAGGAGGGCCATACAACAATCTTAATCCTAAGGCTTTGGAGTCGCTGGATGAGATACGTCGTCTTGTCTTTGCAAATAAGAATAAAGAGGCAGAGGATCTGATAGGTCAGACATTTATGACAGAGCAACATGGAATGTCATATCTGACACTTGGTTCGCTCTTCTTTGAGTATTCAGGGATTGATACAGCGGCTGTGAAGAGCTATATCCGTCGCCTGATACTGCCTTCAGCAACGCATCAGTTGACATTTGATAATGGTTCAAGCAAACAGGAGAGAGTGTCGTTTGCATCGCTTGCCGATACAGTTATGGTGATGAGGGTTAAGCAGACAGGTGAGCCCATCAACTTCAAGGTTAACCATGCATCTCCGATAGAGTCGGTTGTTGAAGTGTCGGAAGATGCTTCCCTTATGACCATAGTGTCGCAGGGATTAGAGCATGAGGGAATACCCTCAGCTTTACGTGCTGTGACAAGAGTTCTTGTTCGTACCGATGGAGAACTAAGCAGAGTGGAAGATAAGAGTATTGCCGTAAAGGGAGCAACATATGCAACATTCATCATAGCATCGGCAACTAATTTTGTCAATTACCAAGATGTCACGGGCAACCCTGAAGAGATTTCGTTGCGACGAGTGAAGGCTGCCTCAACAAAACGAGATGCAGAGTTGTATGCAAGACATCTTGCGGCGTTCCGCCCATATTACGACAGAGTCGAGTTGTCGCTCTCGGCTAATCCGGAATCAAAAATGAAAGAAGATACTGATGTTCGTATAGCATCGTTCTCGGAGAGCGATGATGACCCACAGTTGGCAGCATTGCTTTTCCATTATGGTCGTTATCTGCTCATATCTTCATCGCTTAAGGATTCTCAACCAGCAAACCTGCAGGGAAAATGGAATAACTCTCCCAAAGCACCATGGGATGGAAAATATACAGTCAATATCAATGCCGAGATGAATTATTGGCCAGCTGAGGTGGGTAACCTGCCAGAGTGTCATGAGCCACTTTTCAATATGATTGAAGATCTTGCACATACGGGGGCAGATGCTGCTAAGACATTATATGGAGCTGATGGCTGGACGGTGCATCATAATACAGATATATGGCGTTGCACGGGACCAGTGGATTTCCCATGTTATGGTATGTGGCCTAATGGTGGAGCATGGTTAGCACAACATATATGGCAGCATTATCTCTATACTCTTGACAAGGATTTTCTGTCTAAGCACTACCAAACGTTGAGAGGGGCTGCCGATTTCTATCTCTCAGTTCTCCAGCCATGTCCAGAGAAGCCTGAATGGCTTGTCGTGAACCCATCTATGTCGCCAGAACATGGTCATGCAGGTCTGACAGGCTGGATTACATACGGGTGTACAATGGATAATCAGATTGTGCATGATGCCTTATTGTCAGTTGCTGAGGCGGCCGAGATACTCGGGTGTGAGCAAGAGGATTATATAAGCAAGTTACGTAATACAATCGAACGTATACCGCCAATGCAGGTAGGTAAATATGGACAGTTGCAGGAGTGGCTTGTTGATGCTGATGACCCGACCGATCAGCATCGTCACATCTCGCATCTGTATGGTTTGTATCCGTCTGATCAGATTACGCCTGATACACCAGAGCTTTTTGATGCAGCACGTCAGACATTGCTGCAGAGAGGAGATCAGGCAACAGGATGGTCAATCGGTTGGAAGCTGAATCTATGGGCAAGATTGCTTGACGGCAATCATGCCATGGTTATACTGCGAAACTTCCTTACATTGTTGCCATCTGATATGCAAGGGTATTTCCGACCAGGAATGAGCTTAGGACGTACATATCCTAATATGTTCTGTGCTCATCCTCCGTTCCAAATCGATGGCAACTTTGGAGCTGCAGCAGGTATTGCAGAGATGCTTCTTCAGAGTCATGGCGGTGTGGTAAGAATTCTTCCAGCTCTCCCTGATATTTGGAAGGATGGAGATGTCAGGGGGTTGAGAGCAAGAGGAGCCTTTGAGGTAGATATCCACTGGAGAGAGGGTAAGGTGACAGAGGTAAAAGTTCGTTCAATGAAGGGACAGCCTCTGAAGGTGATTCTGCCAGGAGATGAGGAGCCTCGTAAGTTTGAAACGACACCAGGACAAGAGATTGTGATAAGGTGAAAGCCTACGAAGTAGATCTTCGAGCAGTCGTTGCAGTCATGATGAAACAAATCTAAATGTGACTTAGAGAATAGCATCATAATACAAGCGGGTCTGCATCTTTGTAGACTCGTTTGTATGTATCTTTGCAAGAATATAATAAAATTTCTAAATAATGACGCATATGTCTATCGCCAATTGTATGAATTTTAAATGTAGCCACTTATTTTACGCTCTTCTTTTGTTTATATTGAGTCATGTGGCAAAAGCCCAAGAAGTCCGTGACTGGGAGAATCCTCAGATCTTGGGAATCAATAAGCTGTCTTATCATACAACTATGCAACTGCCATCATTGCAAAAAGAGAGAGCTGATGTTCATTCGCTTGACGGCGAGTGGTTTTTCAGGTGGTCTAAAGATCCATGGTCGCGGCCCTTTGACTTCTATCGCAGTGATTATGACGTAAGTAATTGGGATAAGATTACGGTCCCAGGGAACTGGCAGATGCAAGATTTTGGGAAGCCCATATATACGAATATTCCCTATCCATTCAAGATGGACCAGCCACGTGTCACGAGTGACCCCCCTCGGGATTGGTATGCTTATGATCATCGTAACCCTGTTGGTTCATACGTGACATCATTCAGAGCTACAAAAGAGATGCTGGAGAACAATCTTATTCTTCATTTCTCAGGCGTTCACTCAGCGTTTTATGTGTGGGTGAATGGTCAGAATGTTGGATATAGCCAAAATCCGATGTCGCCAGCAGAATTTGATGTGACTGCTTTTGTAAAAGAGGGAGAGAATCGCCTTGCAGTCGAGGTCTACAGATGGTCTGACGGAAGTTATATGGAGGACCAGGATATGTGGCGCTTGAGCGGAATCTATCGTTCTGTTGAGTTGTGGGAACGACCGAAGGTTAATATTGCTGATTATTTTGTCTCTTCAGTTTTGCAAAGAGATAATGAGACCGCGGAGATAACAATCGAGACATCTGTTTGTAACACGGGAAAGCGTAAAGTCAAGGGGTATGAGGTGGCTATTACCTTCGATGATAAGATCTTGATAGATGAAGAAAGTCATAAGAGTGTTGAACGCATAGAGATGAAATGTCCTGATATAGAACCGGGAGATACTATTGTTTTGAAAAAGAGAGTCAAGACGACTACTATCAACCCATGGTCGGCAGAGAAACCCAATCTGTATCCCTATACAATCACGCTTGTTTCAGCCAAAACGGGTAAGGTCGAGACGTTTAAGTATCATACTGGCTTCAAAAGAGTCGAGGTTTGTGGTGAGGTGTTCAAGATAAACGGAAAGAATGTCAAATTGCGAGGAGTAAACCGTCACGACCATCATCCGCGAACAGGAAGATATGTAGATAATGCGACATTAGAGAAGGATATACAACTTATGAAGCAAGCCAATATCAATATGCTTAGGACATCTCACTATCCAGATATGGCATATCTGTATGAGTTATGCGACAGATATGGACTCTACGTTATGGATGAGGCATGTCAGGAGACGCATGGATATGGCTATGCAAACGAGATAATGGGCAATCTGCCAGAGTGGAAAAAGGCACATGTCGACAGAGCACAGTCGCTTGTTCACAGAGATAAGAATCATCCCTGCGTAGTCTTCTGGAGTATGGGAAACGAGGGCGGTATCGGTCCTAACATAAAAGCAATGCGAGATGCCATACTCGCTATTGATTCAACAAGGCTCCCTTTCTACGATAGTGATCCGGCAAATTCAGATATATTTGACTTTGGGTATCCAACGCCACAACAATTGAAAGAGGTTTCACAAAATGTAAAAGACAAACCTCTCATAGCCAGGGAGTATGCCCATGCAATGGGTAATTCAATGGGTAATTTCCAGGAGTATTGGGATGTGATATATTCCGATTCATCAATCGTGGGAGCTGCCATATGGGATTTTGTGGATCAGGGAATAGCAAAACCCATTGATGGGAGTAAAATTCGTCATAATTCATCGTTAGAACTATTGCCAGATGAGTTCTGGGCTTATGGTGGTGATTTTGGGGATAAACCAAATGATGGAGCATTCATGATAAATGGTCTGGTTGGACCCGACCGTAAACCACATCCGCACTACTACGAAGTGCAGTATGTCTATCAGCCAGTGGATTTTAGTTTAAATGAGGATGGAACTATCAAGAAGATAAACCGAGATTTCTTCTCTTCACTTGATGAGTATGATTATGAGACCGAGCAAGGCGGAGAGAACGGAGAGGAGTATCTTAATGTGTATGCCCGTCTTAAGGAGGACAGATTGTGGGCACCTAAGGGATTCGTTGTTGCCCGCAAGCAGTTTATAACGCATGAGTATGATTTTGCAAGTTGTGATAAACCATTCGAAAGTGTTGCCAGTGCTGGGCCATCAAAGAAGAAGGGTCTCTCAGAGTCAGGACTTACTGAGGTATGGGACAAGACAGCATTCCGGGTTGAGACGAAAGACGGGTATATCATCATAAATAAGAATGGAGCATTATGCGAGTGGATGAATAAGGGAGAGAATATTATTTATTCGCCCCTTGAGCCATATTTCTGGAAGGTATTCAATGATAATCAGAATGCCAGCAAGTTGTCAGAACGAACTGAGACGTGGAAAGAGACTGCAGCAAAGAGGAGTTGCACATTTTCGAATGCTAAAAAAGAGAATGGGGTGACGACAATTACATTCATGTTTAGGCTCTCAGTAGGTGCCGATTACGAGTTGACGTATGAGATTACGGAACAGGGCGAAGTGAAGGTGATGGCTAATTATAAACCAGAGGCAAATGATATTCTGTTGATACCCAAATTTGGAATGCGTATGCGTCTGCCTAAAGAGTTCAAGAATGTCGAATGGTATGGAAGAGGTCCGTGGGAGAATTATCCAGACAGGAAACGCTCGCAGTTTATAGGTCGCTATCAGATGCCGTTGGCGGATATGATGACGGAGTATGTCAGACCTCAAGAGAATGGTAACAGAAGTGATGTCAGGTGGTTTGAAATATCATCCCAAACGACAAAGCTCAGAGTAGAAGGCTTGCAACCATTATGCATAAGGGCGTGGGACTATGGCGAAGAGGATGTTACAGTCGCGCATCCGTATGAGCTGAGAAGGGGAAGATTTGTGAATCTCAACATAGACCTTAACATACATGGTGTTGCAGGAGTTAATACCTGGGGACATCAAGGACTTGATGAGTATACAATAGATGGTAATAAACCCTACTCATATTCGTTTATACTTAAAGTTGAGTAGATTTTGCTGGAGGGTAGGTGAGTAGCAGATTAGAAAGCTTCGCGTATATTGAGGTATATTGCATGGTCGCCATGAGAACCTATACCAGCATCGAGACGCATGTTGAGGCCGGATTTGGGGAATATTTTCAGACGTAAACCCAGTCCGGCCATAGCGTGTGAGTCCTTGAATGGTTGAGGATAATCACAGCCAAAATCATTTCCTCCGCCTCCCCATATAGTGGCTCCTAAGCGCCAGAATAACGGAATGCGCCATTCGGCTTGAAAGAGCCATGTCATGTCATTTATGTATTTGAGATTATGGTTAACAGCTCTGTCGCGGCGTGTTCCACCGAATGTGGGCAATAGGAAAAATGGTGTCTTGCTACTGGCACAGCCGAAGTATAGCTGAGTAGCAATGACACTTTCAGCTAAGGAGATATGGTGATATGTGCGCCAGTCAATATTACCTGTAAAGAATCCCTTGTCTCCATGCCATCCAGATATCTCGCCTTGCAAGAGGAACCCGCATGAGGGCCACTCGTTGTTGTCGCGAGTGTCAACACGAAAGGCTACACCAAAACCCAAATTATGTCCATTCGCAGCTCTTAGCTCATTGCTCGCAGAGAGGAAATTATAGTCGACAGAGTCGATTTCTGAAAAGGAGGCATAATAGTAGTGCAATGCTGGACCTATTCTGAAATGATTGCTGCCGAAATAGAACTGGTTGTCGAAAACCAGAGTTCGCGTGAGCATCTTGGCTCTTATCTTCCCATCTTTAGAAGCTTTACCGTAATATTCGTCAGGAAGTCTCATCCACTCTGTCTTAGCATTTATGGTTAGCCAGGACGATGGGTATATCTCCATGTCGCACTGAACCTCCCACATTCTTTTTGTTGATATGAGAAAGGCAGGCGTTATGGAAGAGGCGGGCAGATTCTTTGAACTTTTTATTCGAAGAAGGGGCATGATTCCAATTTCGAATCCAGTGCGATGACCATAAGACGCTGCAGGGTATGTCGCTAAAGACCATCTGCCAGAGTTTGGTTCGATGGTTAAAGCCTGCATAATTCCTTCCGCGAGATTTATTACTTTGTCGAGAAAGATTGTCGAGTCATTCTGACTTTCATCAGAATGATTTGTTTCGTTATAAGCAAATGACTCACCGCAGAGTATCAGTAAGCAAACAGAGCACAATACGATGCGGAGGAGTCTTTCAGAATACATTGTAGTACAATGTTATTTGTCAATCTTACCCAATAAAGTAGCCTGAGAGGCATCGTAGATAGTGACGGTTACTATGTCGCCTTTTTTATGACCTTCAGCAGGGAACACTACAGCCTTATTCTGCTGAGTTCGTCCCATGAGGTCTTCGCGGGAACGTTTGGAGAAGCCCTCGACAAGGACCTCGAATGTTTTGCCTATGTCGCGTTTATTACTCTCGAGGCTAAGTTGATTCTGAAGATCTATCATCTCTTTTAGACGTTGCCCCTTGACTTCAGCAGGAACATTGTCGGGAAGGTTTTTTGCAGCAAATGTCCCAGGTCGTTCGGAATATTGAAACATGAAAGCCGAGTCGTAGCCAACCCATTTCATCAGCTCAAGCGTCATGCGGTGGTCTTCGTCTGTTTCGGAGTGAAATCCGCAGAAGACGTCAGTGGTAATACCGCAGTCAGGAATGATATTACGAATAGCTCTTACCCTCTCCTTATACCACTCGCTGGTGTATTTGCGGTTCATGAGGTTGAGAATACGATTGGAGCCCGATTGTAAGGGGAGATGTATGTGGTTGCAGATGTTTTTATGTGCGGCTATGACATGAAGCGTCTCGTCCGACATATCCTTGGGATGTGAGGTAGTGAAACGGATACGCATATCAGGGAACATCTCAGCAACGAAAGATAAAAGTCGAGGGAATGTCTTATTGTTGTTGCTGTTGGTCTCGTCGATAAAATTGTAAGAATTGACATTTTGACCCAGAAGAGTTACTTCCTTAAATCCTCTGGCCCTGAGGTCCTGTATTTCATTTGCGATGCTTTGAGGAGCGCGACTTCTTTCGCGGCCCCTGGTGTATGGCACAATGCAGTAAGAGCAGAAGTTGTTACATCCGCGCATAATGCTTACGAAGGCGTTTACACCAGCAGAACCTATTCGATGTGGAATTACAGAAGCGTAGGTCTCAGAGGTGGAGAGATTGACGTTTATAGCTTTTTCTCCAATCATAGCAGAGGCTACGAGGTTAGGGAGGTCCATATAACTGTCGGGACCGGCAACAAGGTTTACGCCGTTGTCGAAAAGAGCCTGTTGAGTACGTTCAGCCATACATCCAATAACGCCAATTACAATATTTGGTTTAGAGTTGCGGAGTTGAGTGAGTTCACGCAGGCGGGCCATAACACGTTGCTCGGCATTGTCACGTATGCTACAAGTATTTATGAAGATGACATCAGCTTTTTTGTGATCGTCAGTAATGTCGAAACCCACAGTTTTCATCACGGCGGCCACAACTTCACTGTCGGCGACATTCATCTGGCACCCGTAGGTTTCGATATATAGAAAATGATTATCCTCGATGTTGTTCATATCAAAATATTATGTATATTTGAACTCACAAAGGTATCATTTTTTGCGATAACTATTTGCAATAGTGGTCGTAATAATATAGAAAATGTGAAATGTAAGCTACTGTTAATTTAAATCTAAGATTTTTATTTTATGAAAAAGATAATAGTGCCTTTAGATTTCTCTGAAACGTCACTATGTGCGTTGAAGACCGCAATTACTATAGCAAATAAGTTGCAAGCTGATTTGAGCATTGTCTATGTAGCTCAGAAAGAGAAATATGCCAAGGGGTATGAGCAGTTGGATGCGACATCTGGGCAGGGAATCACGGCGTTGCTTGATAAGTTGCTTCTTGAGCATAGGCAAGAGTATTATGTTGCAGGAGGTAAGATGGACTATAAAGTGAGGACTGGAATAGTATATGAAGAGATTATTGGACAAAGTAAGTACGACGATGCAGTCATGATAGTGATGGGCTCACATGGCGTCTCTGGAATAATGAAGAGTTGGATTGGTGGAAATGCCTACCGAGTGTTGTGTACTGCTCAATGTCCAGTTCTTGTTATTCGACCTGACATGCAATATAGTGAGCGATTCAACAGAGTTGTTGTGCCTGTTGAGTTGAGTAAGGCCTCAAGGTATAAGATACCGGCCGTGGGAGGTGTATGTAAGTTGTTTGGGGCAAAAGCGACATTGATAGGCGTCAGACGTTCTGGAATTAGAGCAATATTCAATAGGATTACGACAAGTGTACATCAAGTAGAGAAGTTCCTTGTGTCGAAAGGAATTGAGGTTGAGAAGACCACTGTTTTGTCGGGCTCAGATGTTAACGAACAGTTCATCGAGGCTATACAGTTGCAAGATGCCGACTTGGTTATGATTGATGTGACACCATCAGGATTGCTCACAGATCGTTTCCGTCCGTTCCTCATAACCTTGGTAAATAGTTCTAAATGTCCTGTTATGGCGATTCCTATTAAAGAGGAGTAGAATGAGAGTATATATAATATTGTTATTGTTTATTCTCCTCCCAGTTGTAGTAGAGGGGCAGGCAAAGGGAAGCGTGCAAGTCGAGTACTCTTCTCTGAAGTTGGATTCGCTGATTAACTATAATGTTAAATCCAATTATAATCAAACGACGCTTGATGGCTTTCGTATACAGATTTATTCTGGTTCTGGAGTCTCAGCCAAGCAAGAGGCGCAAGCAGCACAATCCAAATTTCTGGAGTTGTTTCCATTAGAAAAGGCGATAGTCATTTATAGCGCTCCTTTTTGGAGAGTACGAATCGGCGATTACCGCTATAGAAGCGAGGCTTTATCGTTGCTGAACAGAGTAAAAAAACAGTTCCCAGGAGCCTACACAGTACGAGATAATACGATAAGAAAGAGGTCTTTTAAGTAAGTAATCATAATGAAGTATATAGGAGCACATGTAAGCGCTTCCGGAGGTCTTTTTAATGCCCCATTAAACGCCAAAGCCATAGGAGCTTCGGCGTTTGCGTTATTCACAAAGAACCAGCGACAATGGGTGGCAAAGCCATTGAAACAAGATGAAATAGAGTGTTTTAAAACAATTTGTCAGCAGTCAGGATATGACTCCAGCATGATACTGCCACATGATTCCTATTTGATAAATTTAGGAAATCCCGATGATGAGGCGGTCGCTAAGAGTCGTGACTCGTTCACGGAGGAGATGCGCAGGTGTCAGCAATTAGGATTAAGGTTACTTAATTTTCATCCAGGTTCGCACCTAAATGGTATGGAAGTCGGAGCGTGTCTTGACCGGATTGCTGTGGGAATTAACGAAGCATTGGAAGAAACAGAAGGTGTAGTAGCTGTTATAGAAAATACAGCGGGTCAGGGAACAAATTTGGGTTTTGAATTCTCACATATCGGTCGAATTATTCAAGGCGTTAGAGATAAGAGCAGAGTTGGAGTCTGTATTGATACATGTCATGCTTTTGCAGCAGGTTATGACTTGTCAACAGAGTCGGGATATGACGAAATGTGGAGGTCGTTTGACAGCGAGATAGGAAGAGAATTCCTTATGGGGATGCACCTCAATGATGCGATGAAACCATGTGGGAGTAGGGTCGACCGTCATGCCTCAATTGGGAAGGGTTGTATAGGCGTGGAAGCATTTGGACGATTAGTAAAAGATTCGCGCACCGATGATATACCTTTAATTCTTGAGACACCCGATGATACAATTTGGGCGGAAGAGATTGCTATGCTGAAATCATTCGTATAAGGTTGGTTTTTCATGAAGCGATTCTTATTGGTTCTGTTTTTCATCGTTTCAGTGGCGGAGATGGTATGTGGTCAGACGTCATCATTGGACCCTACAACCATTTATCGTGCTGTGATAGTAGATGGAGATACACTACCAAAAGTCTATCTTGAGGAGATAAGGGCATATGGAAGACGAAGGTTTAAGAATAAGAGAGAGTATGTAAGGTATACGAAACTCATATACAATGTAAAGAAGGCATTACCTTACGCACGCATAGCAAGTGTCGAGATATCTAAAATCCAGCAAGCGCTGGATACTATGACAAATGAAAAGGAGAAGGAGAGGTATCTTGAGAGTAAAGAGAAGGATTTGTTTCGTCAGTTTGAACAACCTTTGCGTCATCTTACACGAGCGCAGGGACGAATTCTAATAAAACTGATAGATCGGGAGGCGGGAGTGACAACATACGATATTGTCAAGAAGTTTAAAGGAAGATTCTCTGCTTTTTTCTGGCAGGGCGTAGCTCGTCTTTTTGGTGCAAACCTGAAGAGCGAATATGATAAGTATAAAGATGCAGAGATAGAGAATATTGTAATTCTCATTGATGAGGGTAAGATATAATGTTTAGTTTTGTCTCCTGCGCTATTTGGTTCTTAATTCAGCCAGGTATTGATAGTGGTCATCCTCTGCAATTTTGGAACACGACCATCCTTCTTGTTCGCAGATTCCGCATAAAGTGTCGAAATCTATGAATAGCCAGGGGAATTCTTTGTCTTTTTCTCCTTTAAACGACATGGTATAGTTCAGTTCTCCATAGTATGAAGCGTTAAGGTCAATTAATGCTGAGCCGTCTTCGTCAAGAAAAAGATAAATTAAGTCTGAAGAATCCATTATGACACAACCATTATCATTAATCAGTTCTTTGCAAGTCAATAAGAAACGGGGTAAATTGGCTATAGTTCCTGCAATACCAGCCCCATTCATCAGTAACAATAGTGTGTCGTAATTATGTTTCATCTCAGGAATAGTGGGGGCTTTGTAGAAGTCAATATTCCTTATGTCCTTCAGCCCTTGCTCCTTCATGACCTCTATTGCTCCTTCAGAAATATCGATAGAAGTCACCTCCTTGCCATTATTCTGTAACCATAATGAGTGGCAACCGCTTCCAGCTCCGATGTCGAGGATTTTACCATGGCAAAGTTCGAGGGCGGTTCGTTCCAGGAGTGACATGTCGTTCCATGAGTGGAAAAACTCGCTAACAGGCCAATACTCGGTTTCTGCAATATCGCACTCAACCTTTATTTTTGATTTTTTGAGACCTTTGATATATGCTTTTAAAGCGTTGCCGTATGCGTCCATCTTATGAGTAGTGTCAACAAACAATTATGCTTGCAAAGGTAGTAAAAAGTGGGAATATGTAGCTTTGCTTTTCTCTCGCTAAATCGTAACTTTATAGAAGTTACTCACGCTCGGAAAAG